>DMTJ01000399.1:3777-7860 GCA_003477185.1 Lentisphaeria bacterium | reverse complement strand
CCGCCAATACACACACCTCCCCGATCAATTATCTGCGATTCTCCAGACCGACCCAATCTGCGAGAATTTGTGCAATCTGCGGATGGAGTTCCCCCCCGGCTAATCTTTGACCATCACAGTGGAATTCGAAAATCGATGACTGAAATTAGAACGATTGTTTTTTTGAGTCTCGCGGTTGCAGCCTACCAGCTAGCTGCCGGTGACAAAAACTGGCCCCCGACTAAGGTCGATGTAGACGGGCGTAAATGCGAGGTCTTCCGCCATGGGCCCCAGGCAGCGTGGGGCTACAAGACGTACCAGAATGACAGCTTCGTCGTCGTTCATCCCAAGGCCCCCCGGACCAATGCCCCGCTGTACGTGGTGCTGCATTCCGCCGGGCATGACGTCTGGAGTGCGGTGAAATGCACGGCCCAGTTCGGCAATCACGACATCTATCGGGCGCCAGACGATTTCTATGCGCTGTACCTTGATTGCCGGGCGAACAAAGGCGACTGGTGGTGGGGCGGAAGAAATCCCAAGTCACGCGAGAGCGACGCAGCCAAAGGCGGCGGTGCCCTATCACCGGCAGAACGACGTGTCATTGGCACCGTCGCGTGGGTTATCGACACCTACGGGATTGACCCGAACCGCGTCTACCTCTCTGGAAATTCCATGGGTGGCAGCGGCACCCTAGGCATCGGCCTGCGCCATGGCGACCTCTTTGCTGCCATCAAGGCCAACGTGCCCGCCGGAATCGAGCACGTCTGGGACCGCATGCACCTAGCGGCCGCCACACTCACGGCCGAGAACAAGATCCCCGAGCCTCCGGTGGTCATTGACTACTCGGGCGTAAACGATCATTGGTCCATCCGCCACGAAGCCTTTGCCAAGGCGATGAACGACCGCAAATATCCCTTCTACTTCTACTGGGGCCCCTTCGGCCACGCCAACAACGATCAGAAGATGATGAAGGTGAATGACCTGATCCATTCATTTGACTGGCTGGCGATCCGCAAGAACGCGGCCTATGCAGTCTTCACCAACGCGTCCTGCAACGATGCCCTGCCCACATTCGGCAACCGCGACAGCAAGGCCTTGGGCCAAGTCAATGCGTTCTTTCGCTGGACTGCCATTGCGGACTCCGCAGCCAAGTTTGAGATGTCCCTGCATCTAATCTCGCCGAAGGAGCTGACGACCCGCTTCACGATTCCCACCGAAGCCACGGCAGACGTCTCGATCCGCAGGCTCCAGGAATTCGTAATCTCCCCCGGCGACACCCTAAACTGGCGTTTTGGCCCTGTCTCCGGCACCGTCACAGCCGATGCTTCAGGCCTCCTTACTATCCCTGCCCTTACCATCACCGCCACCCCAGAAACCTTGACCATCTGGCGATAGCCGGACGGCGCAGCCGCAGAATACTGGTGCCAGCGTTTTCTGCTTTTGGACTCGCGACTTGCGACTGGCGACTAGCGTTTTTCAAGAGACGCAACGACGCGATGACTCGAGATTTCAGTCCTGCGATCTGAGAGGACGAAACAACCCTGAGCTTCCTGCCGGGTTGCCGCAAGAAACAGATCTATTTCAAGTCGTCGAGCAGGCTTCGCTTGACCCCATCATCTTCAGCCACAGGTGCTGGCGCCGGATTCTCATTCAAGGCCCCCAGCGCGGCGGTATCCACCGCTGGCCCTGCGGCTACCACTGGGGCCTTGGGCTTCTCCTCGCCCAGTTGCCCCAAAAGCTGCTCATCCAGCTCAATTTTGGGCGCCTCATAGGCCTCATCCTGCAAGAAATCTGCGACGCCTGTGCCCATTTTAGCCCCGGCCGTCTCGGTCTCTGCGTTGTTGGCAGCCACAGACTTGAGAAAGAACTGCTCTAAGGACTCACTCGGAGTGGCCACCTCAAGCTTCAGCTCGCCAAGCTCGCCCTTAAGCACCTGCTCGACAGCACCCAGCGTCTTGTCAGACACACGCGGGAACTCCAGCCGCATCCGACCCCGGTCGTGCAGCAAATCACGGGTCGCACCCGCGGCCCGCTGCTTGCCGCCATAAACCAGCATCAATTGATCGCAGACATCCTCTACGTCGGCAAGCAGGTGGCTGGTCAGAAGCACGGTCTTTCCCCGCTTTGACAGCGTCAGAATCAAGTCCTTCACTTCCCGACAGCCAACTGGATCCAGCCCAGCTGTTGGCTCGTCCAGAATTAAAAACTCTGGGTCATTCAGCAACGCTTGGGCCAAGCCCATTCGCCGCCCCATCCCATGGGAAAACTCACCAATCTTGCGCCGTTTGGCATTAGTCAGCCCGACCATTTCGAGTAGCTGCTCGCTTCGCTTCTCGATCTGCTCCTTATTCAGGCCCAGCAATTCGCCAAAATAGCGCAGCGTTTCCTCGGCGGTGAGCTGCTTGTACAGCTGCGAACGCTCCGGCAAATAACCGATTCGATGCTTATTCTCCACGTCGCGCGGATCCTTGCCCAGCACCGAAATGCGCCCACTGGTGGGGAACAAATGCCCAAGGATCAGCTTAATCAGCGTCGATTTCCCAGCGCCATTGGGACCGAGCAAACCGAAAATTTGCCCCTGTTCGATTTCGATATCCACGTCGTCCAAGGCTGCGACCTTCTTGCGCCCCCAAAAATCACGAAATGTTTTGGTTAGGCCGCGGCCGTATACGACGCGTTGTGCCTGGTCTGTTTCGAGAGCCATGCTCTTACCTCATCTACTGTTCAAGATCCAAGGTCTCGCCCTGACGAATCAGTCTGGCACTATTCAGCGCGACAACCATCGCCCCAAATACCTGAAGAATAGAGGCCAGCATTGGCGAAAGACTGCCAGCTGCGCTCAACGCGACACCGACTAAAATAATCAGACTGCCCAACACGAAGTTTTGAATCACCGTGCGCTTCATAGTCCGGGACAGTTGCAGCAGAAATGGCAGCCGGTTCAGCTTGCTGTTCATCAGCGCGATCGAGGCGCTGTCTAGAGCCACATCGCTACCCGCCGCGCCCATGGCGATGCCGATGTGGCTATTCACCAGTGCCGGTGCATCATTCACACCGTCTCCGACAAAAATCACGTGATAGCCCTCTTCCTTCGCCTTCTCCACGTACGTCACTTTATCGGCCGGTGTGCATTCTGATTTCCGCGCGCTCACTCCCAACTCATCGGCCACGGATTCTACTACCTGGCGGCGATCCCCAGAGACAATCGCGGTATGGCGGACGCCACTTTCATGCAGTTCTGCGATCACCGCCTTCGCCGTGGTCCGCACCGTATCCGCCACGGCAATCCAGCCCAAGGCCTTGCCATCTTCTGCCAGAAACAGGATACTAGCCCCCATTTCGTTCACCTCAGCCATGCGGGGGAACTGCTCCGCCAAGACCTTGTTGTCCACCATCCACGCCAGGTTGCCGGCGATAATCGTACGCCCACCTACGGTGGCCTTCACGCCACGGCCTGGCTCTTCGTGCAACTGGTCTGGATGGACAGGCTCAAGGTTCACCTTTTTTGCCAGCCGCATCACAGCCTGCGCGACAGGATGATTACTTGCAGACTCCGCTATCACCGCCGCACGCATCAACCCGGTCGTATCGATGCCCTCAACCGGCGCCAGCTTCGACACCTCCAAGTCTCCGGTCGTCAGCGTACCGGTCTTATCGAACACCATCGCATCCATCCGCGTAAGCGCTTCCAAATCCCCTATATCCTTGAACAACACGCCTACGCGCGCCGCCGCTGACAGCGCTGCAACCACCGAAGCTGGCGTTGCCAGAATGATCGCGATCGGGCAGGTCACGACCAACAGCGCGACCACCCGCTCGAGGCTATCTTCCGCGCCACGGGTAAAGAACAGCACGGTCCCAGCCACCACTAAGACAAACGGCGTGTAGTACGCCACGTATTGGTCCACTACCCGGGAAAATGACAGCCGACTCTCGTGCGCACGCTCGATCAACTCCCGCACTTTGCCGATCGTCGTATCCTTCCCAGCGCGGGTAATCTCCACTTCCAACGCCCCTGAGAGGTTGGTCGTCCCGGCAAAGACTTCCGCGTCCGGGTTCTTATCAATCGGCAGCGATTCACCCGTAACATTCGCCTCGTCCACC
>DMTJ01000399.1:0-3768 GCA_003477185.1 Lentisphaeria bacterium | reverse complement strand
ACACCGAACTTCGCCCCTTCCGGACGATGCCGTCGGCCATAATGTTCTCGCCCGGCAAAATGCGCATCCGGTCCCCAGGTGCGACTTCAGTGCTCTCGCACATCACCGTCGTCCCGTCGCTCGCCAGCTTGCGAATCTTCCCAGGCGTAATCTTGGCCAGGGCTTCCAACGAAGCCTGCGCGCCGCTGGCCGTCCGTTGCTCGATCATCATTGCCAGCAGCATGAACAGCGCGATCAAGGCTGACGTCTGAAAGTCGCCCTGCAGGCAACTTGCGAACACTGCAACGATCGCCAGCTCATGCATCCTCATGCGCCGTTGGCGCAGGTCAGCAAGCAAAATCCGCATCATCGGTACCAGCACCAGAATCACGGCAATCAGCGCTGATACCGAGGCCACGAATCCGCCATCACTCACCAAGCGGCCAGCGATGAACGCATTGACCGTAAACAGCAGGCCGCCAGCCGCCCAGCGCGCCATCGACATCATTTCAGAATCGCGCTCACTCATGGCTGCACCAGCGATTTCTTGGTTTGTCGTGGCACCGACAGGCGAAGCTCCTGATTCTCACCGCCGTCCAGCAGGAAGATCTCATCGGCATTGCTCAACGCCGTCCGCATCCGGTCCAGATACAGCGTCTGGCGAATCACTTCCGGATTCTGCTGGTACAGCTCATGGAGTTTTGCAAAGTTCGCTGCGTCTGCACGCACGCGGCTTTCTTTCCGCGTGGCCCAGGTTTCGGCAGCCGAGACGATCTGCTTTTGTGCACTTTCGGCCTCGCTTACCATGCGCCCTTGCACACTCTCGGCTTCCGCCTTCAGCCGGCCAGCTTCGTTCCGCGCCGCCCCAACCTCGGCCAGCTGGGGTGCCAGTTGTTTCGGCCAAGCAAGCGCGAGATCCACCGCATCGATGGTCACGCCAAGGCGCAGCGTGTTCACGCGCTCCTGCAAATGGCGCCGCACCTCTGCCCCTACTTCTGATTTGCGCGTCATCGCCTCAGCCAGCGGATAGCGTGAGACCACGGCTACCAGCGCATTGTCGCACAGATTGTGCAGCACGCGATCCATCTCACGCGCTCGAAAGGCATACGGCACCAATTCCCCCACCTGATACCGCACCACGGCCTTCGTGTGCAGAATTGCGGAGTCCGCAGAAACCAAATAACGATCGACCGTCGGGCGCATGCTCTCGCGCACAGCTGGCTGCGAACCGTCCGGATTCGGCTTCAGATTGTGCCAAAATGTGGTCCGCTCGAAGCTACGCGGGCGTTTTGCGTCCAAGACCACCAACTCATCAATCGGCGAGGGCAACGCCAGGACCAAACCTGGGTCCTTATGCATGTCCTGGACCGAGCCAAACCGCAACACAACGGCAGTCTCGAACTGCTCCAGACTGCGTACACCACTGACACAAAACGCCACGGCCAGCAGCACCATCAGCACCTTCATCAGGCGGACAACGGTACGCAAGCCATCTTCGACGGCGTCCAGCGCCCGGTTCTCGGATCCAGATTCGTTCACGGGCGGGCGGTCTGCTTCATCGGCTTGAGTTCCAGCAAGTCAAACGGCGGCGTATCTGGGTCCAGCACGATCGTCGTCTTCGTGCTCATCATTTCCACCAGCGCGTCCATCTTGCGCAGGAAGATCGCAAATTCCAGGTCTTCCTCGAAGGCCGGATACAGGCTGGCCGCTGCGATCACCGCATTGCCACGAATCTCCTTCGCCTCGGCCTCCGCCAAGGCCAACTTTTGCGCCTTCTGGCTGGCCGCGTTGTCGCGCATGATCTTCGCTTCCTTCTCCCCCTCGGCGCGGATCGCATGCGCTAGCGTTTGCTGCTCTTGACGCATGCGGGCAAAGACCCCAGCGGTGCTATCCTCGGAGAGGCTGACCTCTTGTAGGCCGACCAATGAGACGGTGATACCGTATGCTGCGACGGCCTTCTGGGTCGCCTCCAGCATGGCAGCTTCGATCTCCTTCGCGTCCGTCAGTAACTCGGTAAGTGTGTACTGCCGGATCGAAGTTTCCTGCTGCGCCTCGATCAGCGGTCGCATCTGCGCTTCGGCTTCGAGCAAAGTTCCGTAGCGGTTGAAGAACGCCTGCGGATCGGCCACGGACCAGAGCGCGAAGAAGCGGCTGACCACATTGATGCTGTCTTTGGTATTGATTTCCTTGGCCGTCAGCTCGAGGCATTGCAGACGCTTGTCCAGCCGAGTGACTTGCTGCACAGGCCACGGCAGGCGCACATGCAATCCTGGCTTCGTCACCACCTTGGGCTTTCCGAGCGTAGTCACAATAGCCACATGGGTCACACGGAGTTGGTAGAGGCAAAGTACACCAGCCATCACCAGCAGGATTACCCCCGCGATGATCATCGGTGCCTTTCCGGCCTTGGGTTCGCTATCTTCTGTCATTCTTCTAATCCTCCAATGGTCCCAATAAATCGGTCTGCTGCTTCAAATCCAAGCTGATCACCTCGCGCATCGAGCGCTTCGCCAGCACCACCTTGTTCACATCCGCCAGCCACGTTTCCAGCAAGGCCATGTGCTCACGCGTTGTGTACAGCTCCGGATGCGCCCGGTACACGGCCAGTTGGCGACGAAAGTTCGCCACTTCCACCTCTGCCAACTTGCGGGTGCGAATCGTCTCGGCCGTCGCCTCAGCCACCATTTGGTTGGCCTCAGACTCAGCGGTTGCTTCGTACTCTGACGTCACTTGTCGTGCCTCGGCAATCGCCTCACGCGCCTTCTGCCCAGCCCGCAGTACGCCGTCAAAGGCGCTAGCGACGGCGGCAGGTGGTTGCAAGCGGCGAATCGCTACCCAGTCCACGGCCACGCCAGTTCCCATCGCTTCGCCCTCTTGGTTCATCGCCGCCACCAGCGCAGCTTGCGAACTCCGCAAATCAGCGGACAGCAGGTCGACGATCTCATGCTCCAGCAGGAAATGGGTCAGAGCGCGTTCGGCCAAGGCACGTTGCACGCGCTCGGGCTCGCTGCAGGCCAAAGGCGTCTGGGTCGAAAGCGAGACCGCCAGCGAGACAGTTGCCAGGTTTGCGGAGTTCGCATCACGTGAGCGGCAAAGCGCCAGGCGCTGCCTGCTATCTCCCCACAGCGTCACCCCCTCGACCGCCTCGATGGCTGGCAGCGCCCTGCCCCCTTCGTTCCCAATCTCTACGATCGAGGCACGGGCCACCGGCACGCGCGTCACCCGCGTCATCGGCCAGGGCAGGCAGACGTGCAGGCCAGGCTCCAACTCGGCGATCTCGTCCGAGCCCCAGCGCTCGGCCAACCCTTTCTCAAAGGTCTGCACATGCACCAGCGACGTCAGCAGCATCAGCGCCATGACCTGCACGGCCAGAAATGGCAGCAGCCGACGTTGGCCAAAAATCAGCAACGCAGTCGTGGACAACTTAAAGCCAAACTGATACTCGACAATCTCGGCCAGGGTCGCCATTGGCCCATGGGGCTGACTGAACAGGCCCAGCAGACGACTTTCATAGACCGGCCGCGACGTCTCGTTGCTGCGCTTTGGCCGATACAACTCGACCACCCAAACCAGGATCCGTTCTACAGCCAACACCAGTGCCAACCAGCAGGTAAGCCGCGCCCAATACACGGCCCAAACGGGGTAGCCAGAATACACCAGCGCAGCCACGACTGCGGTGCCCACCGCGACCCCGGCCATGCCCAGAGCCACTGCGGCCACCGGGCGCAAAAATACCTGCTCGTTGCCATACGCCGCACCGACGCAGTACTTGCCGACGAAGAACACGCG
>DMTJ01000430.1 GCA_003477185.1 Lentisphaeria bacterium | reverse complement strand
GGCAGTGGGCGAAGGCCAACGAAACCTATACCAAGGTCAAGGACCAATTCGCCGAACACGGCTATGCAAACCTCTACTTTATTTCCCGGCAGCCCATGCAGCCAGCAGGCGAGGAGAAGCAGATCGGCCTGGATCCGTTGATCGCGATCGCTGCCAACGAAGCCTTGCTGGCGATTGCGAAAGACAAGAAGCACGAGGACAACGCCGACGCAGTGAAACGCCGCGAGCTTGTGAGCCTGCGGGTTACCGATGGCTACGTGGCAATGAAGCGGTTCGAAGATGCGCTCAGCACGTACGACCGTATGATTCGCGAAGAAGAGCAAAAGAAGAGGGCTAGCGGGAAATACAGCTCCTTCTACTTCAAGGTCATGATGGGCCAGGCCCAGGCATTTCGCGTGCAAGGGGAGACCCAGCAGGCCGTTGATGCCTTGAATACCGTCCTCAGCATGATCAATGCCACTTCCTTTCCCACGGTCTACTTCAAGGCGGTCTGTGACCTAGGAGATGCCATGGCTGATAGCAAGGACATCAAATTTGTCAAAAAGGCGGCCTACATGTATCAGCAGACAGTCGAATTTGCCCCGCGTGACAACGAGGAGATTCTGCCCTATATTGAGCGAGGCTACTTCGGCGCAGCTTGGAACCTATCGCGTCTGAACATGACCGATCAGGCCAACGAGATGCGGAAAGCCTATCTCAGCGAGTTTGGTGACGGGAAATTTCGCAAGGAGATTTACAGCTTGCCATCACCCGAATTCTTCGACGAAAAATAATGAGGAGTACCCCTATGATTTCACGCGCACTCGTCCTGCTGCTTTTTGTTGCGCTTGCCGCACAGGCGCAGCGAACGCCCTATGTCATTGATTCTAGGAATGCGACCATTAAGGGCGTGAGTATTAAGGCGGAGCCAGGCGGCAAGGTTAAGCTCGAGGTTGAGCCCGGATCCTGGCGTACATTCTCGGCCAGCCAGTTTAAATATGCCTACTCGCCCCCACCCAAAAGTCTGCGCGATGCCCAGACAGCGATGCGGGCCAGAGACTGGAAGAAGGCACTGCCCATTCTTGACGCAGCCTTCAAATCCCACGGTCAACTGGGCTGGGCTGGCTCAATCGCACGTGTTCGGGCCAAGTGCCATCTCGAACTGGGGCAGACCGCTGAAGCCAAGGTGGCCGTCGCGGAGGGACTTCGCTACGAGAAGAGCCGCGAAAAGAAGAACCAGCTGAAAATTATGCAGGCGGAGATTGAAGTAGCAGGCGGAGATCTGGCGAAGGCCGAGAAGACTATCGCCAATCTGCAAGCCTCGCTAGACGACCCGCTTACTGCCACCACGCTGTTGAACGTTCGCGGCAAGTTGCTTGCCGCAAAGGGACTTAAGAAGGACGCGGTGCTGGAGTACCTCAAAACGGCGCTTGTGTTCAAGCCGGGTAACGATAATCACGAGGAAGCGCTAACACAGATTGTGGCTCTCCTCAAGGACCTGAAGGATAATCGCCACACCGACTTTCAGGCCATGCTCAAACAACAATACGGAAACTAATCCCCCACGGAGATGTCATTATGAAAAAAGTTCGTCACGTTCTCATTTTTCTAGCGTTTGCCCTGCTCACCACCGCCCCCCTGTTTGCACAAGAGGCCGCGCCCGCCGAAGGCGCTGCACCAGTTGCTGAGGAAACTGGTGTCGGTTTCAAACAGATCGTACTCGAGGGTGGAATGGTCAACACCCTGATCTGGGGCCTGATCTTCCTTTCCTCCTTCGCCATGATCTGGTTTCTTGTAGATGGCGTGATGCAGACCAAGCGCGACAAGATCCTGCCTGCGCACGTTGTCGACGGCGTTCGTACCTCCCTCGACGAGGGCGACCTGGACGGAGCCATCGCCACCTGCGAGCAAAACCCCGGGCCTCTTTCCACCATCCTGATGGCTGGTTTTGATAATATCGAAGAAGGCTACGAGGTCGTGCAGGAAAGTGTGGGTGCTGCCACAGACCTGGAGTCTGAGAAGCTGTTCCAGCAGATCAACTACCTGAACCTGTGTGGTCAGATCGCGCCGATGCTTGGCCTGTTGGGCACGGTGACTGGTATGGTAAGCGCCTTTGCAGGCTTGGCGAGTGCTTCAGGTGCGGCCAAGGCTGCGATGCTCGCGCAATCCATCTCCATCGCCCTGTGGACCACTGTTTCCGGGCTGCTGATCGCTGTGCCAGCTCTACTCGGATACGCCCTCTGCAAGAACCTCGCCACCCGCCTCCTGCTCGAGTCACAGGCCACTGTTTTGGATCTGATCAAGATTCTTCGTAGTGCCGCAGTCGAGGAAGAGTACGAAGAGGAAGAGGAGTAGGAAAGCTAAGTCGCCAGCGGACGGACTGACTCATGAAAAACTCAAAGACAGAGAATATCGAGACACCAATCACGTCGATGATCGACGTGGTGTTTCTGCTCATCATTTTCTTTGTGGTCACCTCGGACATCGATCGTGAATCGGTAGATGACAAGGTCAAGCTGGCAAAGTCCACCTACCTTGAACCGGTCACCAAGCTGCCCAAGAACCGCGCAGTGGTGAATGTGCGTGCCAGCGGGGAGATCATGTACGGTGCAATACCTCGGAGTATGGCCACGCTGACGGGTGCGTTGAAGCAAGCCCACGCCATCCAGGGAGCTGGAATGGTGGTCATTGTCCGAGGCCACGGCGATGAGCGCTATGAAAAAATCGACGAGGTCGTACAGGCGGTGACCAACGCTGGCCTCAGCCGGATCAAGATTTCCGCACAGGACACTGGACTGAAGGACAAATAGCATGTCAATACGCCGCACAGAAGAGCAGATGGAAACACCGATGTCCGCGATGATTGATGTGGTTTTTCTGCTGCTCATCTTCTTCATTGTGACCCATAAAGAGGAGCAGGTTGAAGCCCACATGGCGATCAATCTTCCTGCCCCGGGGGCCGCATCCGCCCCAAGCAACAAGCCAAACCTGCTTGAAGTGCATGTGTACAACACGTTCTACACCCTCAACGGCAAGCAACTCGGCCTTGATACCCTCGAAGAAAAGCTCCTCGGCTTGGCGATGCTTGACTCAGATCAGACCGTGATCATCAAGGTCTCGCGGGAAGCCTTTCAGCGCGAGTTGGTCGAGTTGCTTGACCGTTGCCAGAAAGCTGGCTTTAAGAACCTGAACGTTCTAACGCTGAAGTAGCCAAGCTATGATCCAGCGAGTCGATAAGTTCATGGATAAGCCAATGTCGGCGATGATCGACGTGGTCTTTCTGCTGGTGATCGTCCTTGTCTATACGCACAGTGAGCCCGAAGTCGAGGCTCACGCAGCGGTCGTTCTACCGAGCGGCACCTTCCCTCAGACGCCGGTCGGTACACTGCTCGAAATTTGTGAATATGATGGCGCCTACCAGTTCAATGGCACGAGTGCGGATCTCGCGGAGGTATCGCGGCTGATTCATTATTTTGGGGCCGTGGACAAGGACATCACGGCCGTCATTCGCGTTTCCAGAGATGCTCCGCATCGCGAGGCCGTCGCGAGGCTGGACCTCTGCCGCGATGCTGAGATTGCCAATCTCAGGCTCGTCGCTCTGCCGGCAGGAGATGGCTGACCCGCGTCACCCCCTGATCTCGAGCCCGGCTGACTTGCCGTTAGCGCAAGAGCTGAGCGGAACGGGGCAGTACGAAGTCACAGAGTCCGGCTGCCGGTTTACGATCCTCCCCGGTGAAACTACCGCAAAATGGCGCATTCCTTGCCACAGTGAGATGCAGGTCGATTTTTCGTTTCGTGCAACGTTCCGGGCTCGACACGCGCTTTTACTGCCCGGGATGAAACACGCGGTCGCCGTCCTGCGCGATCGCGACGGCAATGACAGCGAAGTGCCGCTCTACAAAGCTGCGGCAGGAGATGACAGCGCTTTCGTCTCCCGCCAGTTCAGTACGCGAGAGCCGGTTCGCTCGCTGGTCGGTATCGACATACAACTCGCCGCTGCCGGTGACCAAGGCGCGGCACTGGACATTGAAAATCTGCAGCTTCTCTTCTCTGGCAACTTGCCGCCCGAGAACCCAGAGATTGACCACAGCGCCTACGAGGCGCACCAGGTAGCTTGGACGCCGCTTGGCACGCCGTTGGTCCGACGTGCGGGCAAGGGCGTCGCGGAGTTCGCATTCTTGCGGATCGCCTTTGGCGAAGCAGAGAGCTGCTGGCCGCACGCGGATTACTTCGATTATGCCCGGCTGGATCACGCGCTGGACGCTGTTGCGGATTCCGCAAAAATTATCGTGTTTGACTTCACTCGACAGCCTCGCTGGTGGCCACACCATCGCTACGGCGATCTGGAAGGTGCGACGCGCGGGTATTGGCGGACAGCGATGCAGCATGTGCTGCGCCACCTAGCGACCACCGAGCATGCCGCGAGCATCGCAGGTGCGACGGCGCTGGTCAGCGGCGAGGAGAACTGCGCACCGCCAGTGTACCGCACCAACAGCCCAGACGCGATCGACGCCTTTCGGACCTGGTTGAAGGAAAAGTATGGCACTGACGAGGCGCTCGCTGCTGCTTGGAACCGTGAGGTGGTTTTCGAAGCGGCGCGCCCGAATAATCGCTGGCCAGCGGGCTCTTGGGGGCCGATCATTTGGCAGGAGAAAGCCAGCGAAGCGGGCGACAACCGCCGGTTCTACGCCGAAAGCTGGGCCGGATCGCTAAACTGGATCGCTGCGCAGATCAAGGAACTGACCGGGAAACGGCTGCTGGCCGGGGTGAGTGGCGGACCTGCCTACCACCTCTCGCCTCATCTGGCGAATTCCGCAACTGCGCTGACCGCAGCGGCGGGGACGGCGCAGATCACTTCGGCAGACTTTTACCACGTGCGCCAGATTCCGGAGGAAAACCAGCCATTGCTGACGTTGCTGGATGGAGAGCCATTGACGATGCGGAGTGCACAGCACGCAGCGGTCGACGGGCTACGGTTGGCATCACTGGTGGATTTGCGAACTCCGCAAAGCCTGCGACGTATTCTGTCGTCGGTGCGACGTTCGCAATCTGCGGAGATCGCATTGGTGCGGCCAGCAGGCCTGCCGTTTTCGCTGCACGCACCAGCACGGACTGCATCGGCTACGCTGGCTGGCGAGCTTTTGCGAACTCCGCAACGCCTGCGCGGTTCGCTCTTGGGGGCACCGGTCGATGTGGTGGAAATTGGCGATTTGATGGAGCGAGACTATCGGATGATTCTGGTGCTGAGCTCGCTGAGTCTGAGCGGGGAGGAGAGGGCGATTCTGCACAGTCTGGAGAATGGTGGCCGCACGCTGGTGTACGGGTGGTGTACGGGCATGCTCTCGGAGGAGGGCTTGAACCCGGTGGGGGCCTCGGAGTTGGCGCGGCAGACGATCCGAGTTGTGACAGAGCCACGGCCGGCGCGGCTCTCCTACGGTGGGAAACAGGATTTCATCTGGCGAACAGCGGGGGGCACGGCGCTGCAGTTGGCACCGGCGCCGGTGGTGATTGAGACGGCAGATGTGGAGGTGATGGCACGCTATGCCGGTACGAATGAGGCAGCGCTTGCGGTGCGGCACTTTCACGGGTTTAGCACGGTCTACAGCGCGCTGCCTTTTGTGCCGGCGGCGTGGCTGAGGCGACTTGCTGAGGCGAGTGGGGTGCATTTCTACGCAGATATTGGCACGGATGTCACGGTGCTGGATGAACTGATTGCGGTCCGAGCACGGGAAGATCGCGTGATCGAACTGAATTTGCCGCAGGCGGAGTCGCTGTTTGAGCTGGTGAGTCGGCGAGCGCTTCCGCCGGCAAGGCAGCAACGCCTTCAAGGGCGATTGTGGGATGCCTTTCTGTTGCGGCGCGGTATCGTTACAGCAGAGTAGTAAGGACGGGGAATTTCTGTGGAAAATTTGGATGCTTTGCGACAGGCCGTGGCTGTGTCGCCTGAGAATGTTCCGTTGTTGAACCTGCTGGCGGCTGCTTGCCTGAAGGCGGGATTGGGCGAGGAGGCACAGACGCATTTTGCGCGTGTGCTGGAACTGGATCCGAGCCAGATCGAGGCGGAGGTCGGGACGATCGAAGCGGTGCGTCGCCAGGGCAAGGGTTCGGAGGCAGTCGTGCGAGCCGAGTCTTTGTGCGAACGGCTGCCGGGTGAAGGGCGAGGCTGGTTACTGCGCGCAAAGCTGGATCTGGCGGAAGGAGCTGCGGGCGCAGCCCGGCGTTGGTACAGCAAGGCGTTAGAGCTGGATCGGGGGCTTGCGGACATCGCATTGTCCAATGAGATCGCAGATGCGGGAGCACCGGTGTCGGAGGATGCAAAGCCAGCGCCGATTGCCAGCGGTGGGGCGAATGCGTTCGGGATGCTGCCGCCAGGGGAGTCGATGCCGCCGACCACAACCTCGGATTTTGGCGAAAGCTATCGCGAGAATGTGGACGTGGACTTCAAGGACGTGGGTGGCATGGAAAGCGTGAAGGAGGAGATCCGGATGAAGATCCTCTTTCCGTTGCAG
>DMTJ01000179.1 GCA_003477185.1 Lentisphaeria bacterium | reverse complement strand
CTGAACGCAATGCGGGAACCAGGTTGATCAGCCGTATCCGCAGCATTCTTCCGAATTCTATCGCAAATACACTGGAAAACCTCGCCACGGTCACGATATTTCCAATCTCGATAGCACGCAACCCGCAAGCCGCGATCCACAAGATGAATCCTTCCCCAGAACAAATTATAGCCGAGCAGACACCAATTGTCGAGAAGATGGAGCGAGACGAGCAATGGTATCTGGGGGAATGTGAGCACCAGCCCATTGAACCCTCGGACCCGCGTGTGACCGATCGGGTCCTTCAGATTATCCTCGCCCACGGTGCAAAGATGCGGGAAGAGGCGATTCAACGCCTGCAACAAAGGGCGGGAAATCCCCAGATTTGACGCCAAAACCCGTGTATCACCGATGTAACGGGACGAACTCTGCGGCACGGCGTATTAGTGTCCCCACCAACCATTCGCTTAAGGAGTTCTCATGCGCATTCTTTCCCTTTCCATTTTCTTCGCTGCGATGCTCGCAGCTGCTGCCCCCGCCAGCTATGACTTCAAAGACCCCAAGGGCGTCAACGCAATCTCGTTCTTCGTGGACTCCCCTCTGGAGCCCATAGTCGGCCATGCCGGCCAAGTCAGCGGCACCATCACCTTTGACACGGACGCCGTCGAAGCCACGACCGGAAGCATCAGCATCCCCGCAGCCGCGGTCACCTTTCCCAATGCAAAGATGACCAAAGTCTTACATGGCGAGGACTGGCTCAATGTCGCCAAGAACAAGACCATCTCCTTCACCATCAAGAACGTCACCGATTCAAAGGCCACTGATGCGGGCCATACACTGACCGTCGAAGGAGCCTTCACCCTGAACGGGGTCACCAAATCCATCACCGTGCCACTTGACGTTCGCTACACGAAAGGCGGTGCCGAGAAGCGCGGCGCTGGGGCCGGCGACCTGCTGACTGTGGGCTGCAGCTTCACCATCAATCGCAGCGCTTACAACATCAAGCCCGGCGCGATTCTCGACAAAGTTGGCAACGAGATCGACGTACGCTTTGGGCTCGCTGGCTACCCGGCCAAATAGGAAACATCGCCAGGCGTCGACGCCGCTGGGCTTCCGACCAGATCTAGCAACCCGTGGAGAGACTCGCGCCTGCTGCAAATGCGCCCTTCGGCCGCCTTGTACCCAAGTTTCACACGCGATAGAGATGGCCGGCAGTAAAGAACGGTGCGCTCCCCCTACCGGCTGAGTCCGCAGCCGCCTTCCTTTACAACCACAGCGGCCCCTCTACCTCCCCCTTCCGTGTCGACAAGTTGGTAGGCTTGGGCCGCTCGGAAAGCATCAGCCATCCAATCCTGCTTCGCTGAGGCCGGGCCAGTAGCCCGGCCAGCGACTCCGGGCGAGTACAGTCGCTGGCTTGATTGGGATGCACCGAAGGGAGGCCGGAGTGGGGCAAACTGGGCTCGTGCAAAGGCGAAAGGAAATGGGCGTATTATTCCCTATGCCACTGCGCCTCGGCGAAGTTTGTGCGGCGTTTCATTTTCTTGCTCTCTTTTTTGGCGTGAGCGGTTGTAGGCAAGGAATTTTCTTTCCAAACGTAGAATCGCTGCTAGGTTTACTGCAGGCGCGGCGGAACTTGGAGGCCGGGAAGCCCCACGTCACGCTAGCTCCCGCAAGTCCCCAAACAGCCTCAACTTCATCAGAATAGCCGACCATGAAAAGCATCAATGGCCTAAAAAAAGTTAAGGATAAGGTCAGAAGCCTGATAGAAGGTGCCCTGGATGAGCGCTGGCTTGCCTCGACGACTCCAGCCACGAACGATAATCGTGAACTGGATGAAGGCTTGAGCTACGTCACCCACTGCACGAACCGGTTTCCCCTCGCTCAGGCTGTAAAGATCACCATTGATCCCGGCGCCTTTTGTTCTGTAAAGGATGGATTCATCCGTTTCGGAGAGTTGATGGAGGGCGTAGTGTTTTGCACCGAAGCCGGCACCAAAGCCGGAGTAACTTTCACCAATACGTCGACCGTGGAACCACTGGTGGCCTGCGCTATTCTGGCCCCGGCCTCCCCCCCGATGCCCCAGAAGTCGACGCACATAAAAGTCTTTACCCCCTACCCTATCCCATAGAAGGAAACCCCATCATGAGCACATCTCTCAAACTGCACAATGCCATGTGGCCCGGACTGGTAGGCAAAGGCGATGAAGAAGGAGAGGAGCCCGCAATCAGTTTTTCGCGCATGCTCGAACTGACCGCGAACGCTGACGTCAACGGACAAAAATTCGATGGCGTCGACTGCTTCCTCTTCCTGCCCCACACCGATCCCACGGCCAGCGATGACGAACTCAAAGCGATTGCCGATGAGGTCGCCGGGCATAATCTCAACATCGGTTCAGTGGTCGCCCCCATCTGGCCGGGCACGGTCGGTGATTCCGCCATGGGGGATGACGAATCGCAGGAAAAATTTCTAAAAGCCATTCGAATGGCCTGTCGCATCACCAAAATCTTCAATGAGCACGGCGTACGAAAATCCGGTATCATTCGCATCGATTCTGCTGAGTTCGGGGTCGATACTTGGCGTAAAGACCCCGTGGCCAATACAAAACGAATTGCCGCAACCTTCAAAGAAGCAGCAAGAATTGCGGCTGACCATGGCGAACGCCTGGCCACAGAAGGTGAAATCTGCTGGGCGGGAATGCACTCTTGGAAAGATATGATCGACCTCTTGGAAGCCGTCGGCATGCCAGAAACGGTAGGGTTCCAGGCAGACCTTGCCCACACTTACCTCTACCTCATGGGGTATAATGCGCCTGAGCATGCCCTGCTCCAGCCCGGCTACTCTACCGAGGAATTCTACGCAGCCTACGAAACCATGGTGGACAAGCTCCGTCCGTGGACCATTGATTTCCATGTCGCTCAGAACGATGGCGAAGTCCATGGCGCCGGATCGCACGACAAAACCGGCAAGCATTGCCTGGCCGATGATCCGAAAGGCAAGCTCGACATCACCCGCTGCGCGCAATACTGGCTCAAGGACTACGAGGCACGCGGGATCCAGCACATTTGCTGGGATGGGTGCATGTTTCCCAACGCCGCTCTCGAAAACCCAGCTACCTGGG
>DMTJ01000182.1 GCA_003477185.1 Lentisphaeria bacterium | reverse complement strand
CGTGCTTGACCAGCAAAAACGGCATGATCGAGCCCGTCAGCCCAATCACCGAGCCAATAGATAGATCAATGCCACCAGTGATGATCACAAACGCCACGCCGATGCTGATGATGCCAAACAATGCCGTCCAACGTATCAGATTCTGGATGTTGTAGGCAGTCAGAAAGTTTGGGCTTTTTAGCGAGGTGAAGACACAAATCGCGACCAATAACCCGAATATGCCGAGAATCTTCTTCATGCTGCGCTCCCGCCAGTAGCCAAGTGCATGACAGCTTGCTCGCTGAGTTCATCACGCAGCAGCTCGCCGCTGATTCGACCTTCGTGCATCACCAGGGTTCGATCCGACATGCCCAAGATTTCTTCCATTTCGCTCGAGACAAATAGGACCGCCACGCCTTTCGCAGCGAGGTCTTCCATTAACGCATAAATTTCCTGCCGCGCTCCGACATCGATTCCGCGGGTAGGCTCGTCGAGCAACAACACGCGCGGCCGCAATGACAGCCATTTGCCGATCACCACTTTTTGCTGATTGCCGCCCGACAAGTACTGGGAGATCTGCCCAGGTCCGGGTGTGCGCACGCGCAGCTCTCTGATCATCTCCTCGGTATCCCGGTCTTCCTGTTCGCCATTGCGGAAGCCGCACGGCCGCTGATGGCGGCGTAATCCCGGCAACCCGATATTGTGGGTGACCGACATGCCAAGCACCAAGCCCTGCGCTTTGCGGTCCTCGGGAACTAGGGCGATGCCTGCGCCGATCGCGTCACGCGGGCTGGAGAAATCGGTGACCTCTCCTGCGACACGAATCTGGCCAGCTAACGCCACATCAACGCCAAAAAGCACTTGCAGCATCTCGGTGCGGCCAGCGCCGACCAATCCGGACAGCCCGACTATTTCGCCGGAGCGGACGGAGAAGTTTAGTTCGTGCTGCGGGTGAGCGGAGGTAACCAGGTCCTCGACCTGCAGCATCACCTCACCTGGCACATGCTGCTTACGAGCATAGAACTGCGACACATCGCGGCCAACCATCAGGCGAACCATGGCATCGTGGTCGATCTCGTCGCGGTGCAGATCTCCGGCGTTCTCTCCGTCTCGCAGTACCGTGACGCGGTCAGCCAGCTCCTTGACCTCGCCCAGTCGATGTGAAATATAGATGATGCTGACGCCGCGATCGCGCAGATCGTTGACGACGGTGAAGAGTCGCTGGGTTTCTTGGGCCGAAAGACTCGAGGTGGGCTCATCCATGATCAGGACCTTGGCGTTGATCGACAACGCTTTGGCAATCTCGACCAGCTGTTGTTGGCCGATCGACAGGCTGCTGACCAATGCCCCCGGGGCGACCTCCAAACCGACTTTCTTGAGCTCGACACGAGTGCCAGCCATCATGGCTTGACGGTCGAGCAGGCCGAACTTGAGCAGCTCACGGCCGAGGTAGATATTGGCGGCAACGCTGAGATTGTCGGCCAGATTCAGTTCTTGATGAATGAGGGCAACATGATGGTCCAGTGCCGCCTGCACCGAATTGATAATCACCGCCTTGCCATCAAGCAACAGTTCGCCGCTGTCGGCAGGCTGAACCCCAGCGAGAATCTTCATCAGAGTACTCTTGCCGGCACCGTTCTCACCGAGTACGGCCAAGACCTCGCCGTGCCCCAGGGTAAGGGAGACCTCGTGTAACGCACGGACGCCCGGAAAGCGCTTGCTCATGCCGCGGACTTCGAGAAGCGGCGTCTTCGTGTCACTCATGAACGAAATGCTTCCCTATTCGGCGGGAGCCGCAGTCTTGACCTTCAGATCGGTCCAGAACTCCTCGACATTCTCTTTGGTGATGTTGCGCCCATCAATGTTTAGAAAGCCAGATTCTGGGACACCCAGATCAGCAAGTGCTTTGCCTTGTGCCAGGCCGTTCAGGATTTCCACGGACTTATAGCCGTACAGATACGGATTCTGAACGGTCGTGCCGATACAATGGCCATCGATAATTGCCTGCAGCGTGGCATCGGCTTCATCGAAGCCAACAAGCTGAATCTTGCCGAGTTTGTCTGCACCTTTGAGCGCTTCGAGGATGTATGGCGGGTTGTACGCGAACAAGCCGACCATGCAGCCTAGATCCGGATACTTGGCGATCGCATCTTCTGCCTGACTCTTGGCAGCGCCGAAGTCGAAGTTGTCAGTGCGGGTATCAAGAATCGTGTACGTGTCGTTCTTGATGACCTCGCCAGGCTCGTCATACCGCGAAGAATCGGGCTCGCGCCCCATGAGTTCGTCAATGATACCCTGACGGCGCAGCTTAGCATTCAACTGCTCCAGGCGTCCGACGAAGATCATCACCGACCCGCCGTTTGGCAGCGACTGGGCAACCAGCTTTCCACACATTCGGCCAGCCAGGTAATTATCCATGCCTACGTAGGCCATCCGCTTGGATTTGGGGGCATCCGAGTCGTGGGTGATGAGGTTGCAGTTCTCCGCGGCTTGGTTGAGGATATCTGTCTGATTATCCGGATCGATCGGGCTCACTGCCATACCGTCGACTCCCATCGTCAGCAACTCTTCGATCATGCGCTTCTGGTTGGCGACCGCGCCATCTGCTGGCGGCAT
>DMTJ01000134.1 GCA_003477185.1 Lentisphaeria bacterium | reverse complement strand
TTACTTGATTCTCGCCGGCATCGCCACCCCCCTCGTGCTTTCCGTACACACCGTCGTGAGTTTTGACTTTGCGGTCAGTATTCTTCCTGGCTGGCACACCACCATCTTCCCGCCATATTTTGTCGCGGGCGCGATCTTCTCAGGGTTTGCTATGGTGATCACCCTCATGGTGGTGGTGCGCTGGATCTATGGTCTGCAATCATTCATCACGATGCGCCACTTAGACAACATGGCCAAGATCATCATGCTCACGGGCATGCTCGTCGGCTACGCCTATTCCTGCGAATTCTTCATCGCCTGGTATAGCGGTAGCCCCTACGAAAGTGGCATCTTCCTGTTGCGTGCCTCCGATCAGTATGCCTGGGCCTACTGGATCATGGTCACTTGTAACGTCATCATTCCACAGGTCTTCTGGTTCCGCTTCGCTCGCCGCAATCTGGTCATCCTCTTCGTAGTCTCCATCTTCGTTAATATTGGGATGTGGTTCGAGCGCTTCGTGATTACCATCACTTCTCTCTCTCAGGACTACATGCCTTCAAGCTGGGATTACTTCTCACCGACCATCATCGACGTCGGCATGTTTGTAGGCTCCTTTGGCCTCTTCTTTACCCTGTTCCTGCTGTTCCTGCGTTTCGTGCCTGTCATAGCCATTGCTGAAGTCAAGGGCGTCATGCCGGAAGCCGATCCGCACAATTATCACGACGAACATTGAGCTACGGACAATGAGCGCATCCTCTAATCAAAAAGCAGTTGCCGTCTTGGCCGAGTTCGCCAACCCGGCGGTATTGCTCCACGCAGCCGAGAAGGTTCGCGACGCTGGCTACGACAAGTACGACTGCCACTCACCCTTTCCCGTGCACGGTCTCGACGCCGCTATGGGACTAAAGAAGTCAATCCTTGGCTGGGTCGCGGCAGCTGGTGGTATCGCCGGTGGTAGCATTGCCTTCGCCCTCCAATGGTGGGTGCACAACCACGGCTACGCCATGAATCTTTCCGGCAAGCCATACTTCGCCTTCCAGGCCTATGTCCCGGTTACCTTTGAGCTGACTATTCTCGGTGCCTGCTTCGGCACGGTCATCGGCATGTTTATCATGAACTTCCTGCCTTGGTATACGCACCCCGTCTTTGAGTCCGACAACTTTCGCAAGGCGACGGATAATGGGTTCTTTATTAGCATCGAGGCTGAGGACGAGCGATTCGACGCTAAAAAATGCTACGCGTTCCTGCAGTCAATCGGCGGAAAAAACGTTGAGGTGCTGATTCCCAATGAGTAGGCTATTTACCACACTGTTGCTGAGTACGGTCGCCTTGCTGATGATTACAGGCTGCCGCGAACGTGTCTCGCGCAAGCCCCCGGTGCACCTGAACCAAAACATGGACCAGCAGTTTAAATATAACGCCCAGTCACACGCTGAGATCTTTGCCGACGGCCGGGCAATGCGCCCGCGTATCGAACACACCGTTGTTTGGGGCCGCACCGAGGATGATCGGGCTGATTTCCTCGAAGAGCAGTCCGATTACTATCGCGGCAGGACCTCCGACGCAGCGACCGGCACATTCATTACGGGCTTCCCCGACGAAGTCACAGTCGATGCAGCCCTCCTCGAGCGTGGTCGCGAGCGCTATGGCATATACTGCAGCGTTTGTCATGGGGAAGCCGGACATGGCGACGGCATCATCACGACCAAGGGCCCGATGATGCCGACCAGCTACCACACAGCTGGAAGCCGTGCTCGGCCAAATGGCGAGCTTTTCAACATCATCACCAACGGCAGCGAGAACGAAAATATGGGAGGCTATGCCCACCAAGTCGCAGTGGAAGACCGCTGGGCAATTGTCGCCTACATCCGGGCCTTGCAGCGCAGCCAGCATGCCCGCCTCGATGATGTGCCGCCGGGCGAGAAGGAGCAACTGCGTGACTAGCATGATGCAAACTACCTTCGTTGTTACTCTAATTGCGATGACACTGTTCATGCTTGGACTGTGCGCACGCATCCTGCTGCTGAAAGACGGCCAATTTCACGGCACCTGCAGCACCAACAATGAATTCCTGCGCCAGCAGGGAGAGGACAGCTGCCCGTTCTGTGGGAAGGAAGCCGGCGAAATTTGTCCCAACCAGTCGACTAGCGACGAGGATTAAGCCCATGGCAAGATTTACACTAAAGCAAGGGTATGACGTACCCATCGCCGGCGACAGCAATCCTGAAGTTGTCGACGGCGCGCTCGCGACCGTTGCCTCGGTCAGACCTGCTGACTTCATCGGCATCAAGCCGCGCCTTCTCGTTCGCGACGGCGACAGCGTTCTTGCTGGTACCCCGTTGTTCCACGCCAAGGACGACGAATCACAGGTATTCACCTCCCCGATCAGCGGCACTGTCAGCGAAGTCAGCGGCGTTGTGCGTGGCGATCGCCGCGTGCTACTTGCCGTCAACATTGAGTCCGACGGCAAGAACGAAGCTGTGAGCTTCGAGCCCACGTCAGCCGCCGCAATCCCGGGGAAATCCAGCGAACAGCTTCGCGAGACCCTAGTCAAAAGCGGCCAACTCGCACTCTTTCGAGAGCGTCCGTTTGGACATGTAGCTCGCGCCAAGCACACACCGCGTGACATCTTTGTCTCTGCGATTGCCTCCGCGCCACTTGCCCCCGACCCCGCCGTCCTGGTCGAAGGCAACGAAGAATACTTTCAGGCTGGCATTGATGCCTGCGCCAAGCTCACGCTTGGCGCGGTTCATCTCTCCGTGCCGGGCACCGGTTCCGTCTGCAGCGCCTTTAGCGGCGCCAAGAACTGCCAAATACACGAATTCAGCGGGCCGCATCCTGCTGGCGTTGTCGGCGTTCAGATTCACCACATTGCGCCAGTTCGCAGCCGTCAGGACATCGTCTGGACCATCACCGTCCAAGGGCTGATTCAGCTCGGCAAGCTTTTTGTGCTGGGCCGCGTCTCGCCGGAAAAGATCGTCAGCGTCGCTGGGACCTCCGCTTTGGACCGCCGCTACTTTCGCACCATCAATGGTGCCCCACTGCAGAACGTGATTCGGGGCCAGGTAGCCGATGAGACCATCCGCTACATTTCCGGAGACGTGCTGACCGGCACCGATATTGGCGCTGAGGGATTTGTGGGCCTCTACGATGACATGGTCACCCTCATTCCTGAGTCTATCGATTCAGAGTTCGTTGGCTGGATGCAACCCGGCTTCCGCAAGCACAGTATGTTTCGTACCTATGTGTCGCCGTGGCTGCCCAAGCAGAAACATCGGCTCGACACCAAGGTGTGGGGTGGCCATCGTGCCCTATTTGCCTCCGACGCCTATGGCAAGGTGTTACCGATGAAGATGTTTCCTTTGTTTCTTGTCAAGAGTTGCATGATTCAGGACATCGACGAGATGGTTGGCCTCGGGATCTACGAGGTCACTGAGGAAGAAATGGCGCTTTGTGAATATGTCTGCCCGTCTAAGACGCCGGTGCAGAAGATTATTCGCGAAGGCCTCGAATTTTTATATGCAGAAGCTTGAGACCAAGAGGTAATTGAGTGCGATTTATTCAAGACGCTTTTGACAAAGCGCGGCCTCTTTTCGAGAAGGGCGGCAAACTAGAGCTTCTCTATCCGCTTTTCGAAGCAAAAGAGACCTTTTTGTTCGTATCCCGCGAGCGCACCGCGAGTGGGTGCCATGTGCGGGACTCCATCGACAGCAAGCGTTACATGGCCAGCGTTATCGTTGCCCTAATGCCTTGCCTGCTGTTCGGCATCTACAATGCTGGCTATCAATACTTGACCGGCATCGCCCCGGGGCAGCCCACCGATATCCACCGGTGCCTCTGGGAAGGCGCTCTCCGCGTCATGCCAATCGTCATCTGTAGCTACGCTGTGGGTGGCATCTGGGAGTTGGTCTTCTCAGTGGTCCGCAAACATGAGATCAACGAGGGATTCTTGGTTACTGGTCTACTATTCCCGCTTGTCTTACCCCCCACCATACCGCTCTGGCAGGTAGCTGTCGGTATTAGCTTTGGTGTCGTCATTGGTAAGGAAGTATTTGGTGGTACTGGGATGAATATCTTCAACCCTGCTCTCACCGCTCGTGCCTTCCTCTTCTTTGCCTATCCCGCTCAGATTTCCGGCGATCAGGTCTGGCGAGTCGTAAAGGATGGCGTCGATGGTGTTAGCGGTGCCACTCCCCTACTCGTCGCAGCTGCACAAGACGGTGTCCAAGTCGTCGATCGCGTCAGCGGAGCTTTCGGTGGCTGGTCCAATCTCTTCCTTGGGCTTATTCCGGGCTCCATCGGTGAGACATCCACCCTCTGCTGTTTGCTGGGCGCGGTCTACTTGGTCGCAACCGGGATCGGCAGTTGGCGCACCATGCTCGGCGTTCTCATCGGCGCCTTTATCACCTGCTTCCTGCTCAATCAGGCATGCAAGGATAACACCGCCATTAACGCGCTACCATTCTGTTACCACTTAGTCAGCGGCGGTTTTGCCTTCGGCCTCGTCTTCATGGCCACCGATCCGGTCTCAGCCGCCCAGAGCAACACCGGAAAATGGATCTACGGGTTTCTGATCGGCTTCCTCGCCATCGTCATCCGTACTCTTAATCCAGCCTTCCCTGAAGGCATGATGCTCGCAATCTTGTTCATGAACGCCTTCGCGCCGCTCATTGACTACTTCGTGATTTCCCGCCACATGGCCTGGAGGATGAAACGTGTCGAAGCCTGAAAAATCAAGTATCCAGGTCTTGCTCTTCACCGGGATTATCTTGGTGATCAGCTCCCTGCTCTTGTCCGCTGCCTCTGAGGGGCTCAAGTCCCGCAAGCAGGCCAACGTCAAACTGGACAAGCAGCGGAACATCCTCAAGGCCTTTAATGTGGACTTGGGTGCCAAGCCCACTGCTGCTGGCATCACTAAAGCCTACACCACAATCGAGAGCGTCGTCGTTGACAGCACCGGGACGGCCATTGAGGGCGCAGATATCACCAAGCTCGATCTCGCCAAGAAGCTCCAGAACCAGTACAAGCTGCTCTTGAGCGAAGAGAAAGGCACCGTCCTCTCGGAAGAAGAGACCGCTGGCATCCAGCTCCCTGTCTATCAGCTTCGTGGCGACGACGGCACCATTGCCGCCTATGCCATCCCGATTGTTGGTGACGGCCTCTGGGGACGCATCTTTGGCTATGTCTCACTCGACAGCGACCTCAACACGCTCCGCGGCATCACCTTCTACTCCCATAAGGAAACCCCAGGCCTCGGCGCAGAGATAACCGAGCCTTGGTTCCAGCAGAACTTCGTCGGCAAGGCCGTTCGTGACATCGAAGGCACATTCCAATCCGTAAAGGTAATGAAGCCGGGAATGGCAGACGAAGACTCCTTGCATGAAGTCGACGGCATCAGCGGGGCGACCATCACCAGCGACGGCGTCACTGACATGCTCAAGCTTTATTTGCAGGCATACGGTTCCTACTTTGAGAAGATAAGAAAGGGAGATAGGTAGCCATGGCATCCGGCGAACTCTTCTCGGACGAGAATAAAAAGGTCTTTACCGACCCGTTTAGTGATAACAACCCCATTACCATTCAGGTTTTGGGAATCTGCTCCGCACTGGCCGTCACCGCCAAGCTCCAGCCTTCCATTGTCATGGGCTTGGCTGTAATCGCTGTGGTTTGTGGCTCCAACATCATCGTCTCATTGATCCGCAAGTTGATTCCCGGTCAGGTCCGGATCATCATCGAGATGATCGTCGTCGCCACCTTGGTGATTCTCGTGGACCAGTTGCTCAAAGCCTTCGCCTACGACATGTCGCTCCAGCTATCCGTATTCGTCGGACTGATCATCACCAACTGCATTGTTCTCGGACGTCTCGAGGCATTTGCCATGGGCAACAAAGTTTGGCCATCGCTGCTTGACGGTCTCGGCAACGGGCTCGGATACGCATTCATCATCGCGCTCGTTGGCTTTGCTCGCGAGCTACTCGGCTCCGGCTCCGTGATGGGCGTCAAAGTCATTCCTGCAGAAGCCTACGAGCTCGGCTACTCGAACAACGGCATGATGGTCCTAGCCCCAGGCGCCTTTATTCTGCTCGGCCTGATCATCTGGGTGCAACGAACCCTCAGTCCACAAGAGGAGAGTTAGATCATGGGCGACATTGGAAACCAT
Source organism: Lentisphaeria bacterium (assembly GCA_003477185.1). Lineage (GTDB taxonomy): Bacteria > Verrucomicrobiota > Lentisphaeria > JABSQK01 > UBA12247 > UBA12247. The sequence goes on along the minus strand of DMTJ01000134.1, from coordinate 4,779 downwards.
TTGAATTTCATCATCGAGATGATCTTCGTCAAGAATATCTTACTGTCATTCTTTCTCGGGATGTGTACCTACCTCGCTTGCTCCAAGCAGGTCTCGACCGCAATGGATCTCGGCTTAGCAGTGATCTTCGTCCTGACCCTCGCTACCCCCTTGAACTGGGCACTTGGTGAGTTCCTGCTTCGTGATGGTGCACTCGCCTGGGCTGGTCTTCCAGGCGTCGATCTCAGCTTCCTCAACTTCATTGCCTTCATTGCGGTCATCGCAGCGTTTGTGCAGATCATCGAGATGTTCATCGAGAAGTTCTCTGCGGGCCTGTACAACAAGCTCGGCGTCTACCTCCCGCTCATTACCGTGAACTGCGCCATCCTCGGCGCATCCCTGTTCATGTGGGAGCGCGAATACACCTTGGTTCAATCTGTGGAGTTTGGTTTCGCTTCCGGCCTTGGCTGGGCAATTGCCATCATGGCCCTGGCCGCAATCCGACAGAAACTTCGGTACTCAAACATCCCAGTCGGCCTTCGCGGCCTTGGGATCACCATGCTTGTGACCGGTTTGATATCCATGGCTTTCATGGCCTTCGCCGGCATGAATCTAGCGCAATAGCACGACTTCAGGCAGAGCTTACTCATGACAACTACTATTATCGCCAGCATCCTCATTCTGACCGCAGTCGGAGTCGCGCTGACCATCGCCATCCTCATCGCCGAGTCGAAACTCGTCAACAAGGGTGCCGTCAATATCCTGATCAACGGTGACGCCAGCAAGACTCTCGAGGTCCCAGCGGGCACCACCCTGCTCAACACCCTCTCATCGAACGGCGTCCTGCTCCCGTCAGCCTGTGGTGGCGGCGGCACCTGCGGCGTCTGCAAATGCCAGGTCAAGAGCGGTGGTGGCGAAATTCTCCCCACCGAGAAAAGCCACATCAATCGCAAGGAGGAGCGTGAGAACTGGCGCCTCTCCTGCCAAGTCAAGGTCAAAGAAGACATGGAGATCGAGATTCCTGCTGAGATCTTCTCGATCAACAAGTGGGAATGTGAAGTAGTCTCCAACGACAACGTGGCCACTTTCATCAAAGAATTCGTCGTCAAGCTCCCCGAAGGTGAGACCCTCCCCTTCGAATCCGGTGGCTACATTCAGATTGAAGTCCCCAAGTTCGAAGCATCCTTCGAAGATTTTGATATTGATGAAGAGTACCGCGGCGACTGGGACAAGTTCAAAATGTGGGGCCTCAAGACGGTCAACAACGAAGAAGTCATCCGGGCCTACTCCATGGCCAACCACCCGGCCGAGGGCAACATCGTGATGCTGAACATTCGCATCGCTACGCCGCCCTTCGACCGCGCCAAAGGCGGCTTCATGGATGTAAACCCAGGCCTCGCCTCCTCCTACGTCTTCAGCCGGAAGCCAGGTGATAAGGTCACCATCTCCGGTGCCTACGGAGAGTTCTTCATCAGAGAGACAGAGCGCGAGATGGTCTACATCGGTGGTGGTGCAGGTATGGCGCCATTGCGCTCGCACATCTTCCATCTCTTTCACACACTCAAAACCGGCCGCAAAGTTTCCTATTGGTATGGAGCCCGCTCCCTGCGCGAAATGTTCTACGACGACCACTTTCGCGCCATTGAGAAGGAGTTCCCGAACTTCACCTTCAACGTGGCCCTTTCGGAGCCCATGCCCGAGGACAACTGGACCGGGATGCGCGGCTTCATTCATACCGCGGCGTTCGAGAACTACCTCCGGGATCATGACGCTCCAGAGGACTGCGAGTACTACCTCTGTGGCCCGCCGATGATGCTTAGTGCCGTCGAGAACATGCTCGACAGCCTCGGTGTAGAACGCGATATGATCAGCTTCGACGACTTCGGCTGAGTTAGCCCATCGCGATCTGTTGATTGGGTCGTCCAAAGGGCAATTTGGTGTAGAAATGGGTAACGGCGAAGCCCGTCGGAGTTCACAATTTTAGCTGTATCCTAGGCAGGATTCTGACGCGCCAGAGACGTATCTAACGCTGTCACATTCATCAGGTTACGCACTCTAACGCGGCAGGCGCGTTAACGGACATTGATCTTACTTTTCCTATTACGCCTAGGCTTGGCATCGCCAGGCAATCCGTTCGGACCGGCCCACTCGCTCGGCTTACTCCGCTCTCCCCAGCAGCGGCAGCAACTTCGGCAAAACCAGCGCGGCGATCGCTCGCTGCCCCGCAGCATTCGGGTGAATCCCATCCGCTAGGTTCATCGCGTCGACCCCGCCTACCCCCTCCAATAAGAAGGGTAGAAACGCCACCTCATCCTCCTTCGCAATCTCCGCAAAAATCGCCTCGAACTTCTTTGAGAACTCCGCACCCATGTTGGGCGGGACCTTCATCCCAGCCAACAAGATCTTAATTCTCGGGTTCGCCTCACGAGCCAACTCGATGATCGCACTCAAATTCTTCGCCGACGCCTCCGGCGCCACACCACGCAGGCCATCGTTGGCCCCCAGTGCGAGCACCAGGACATCTACCTGCTGCTTCATCAGCCACCCAATCCGGGTCCGCCCGCCGGCGGTCGTCTCCCCACTCACGCCGCCATTGATCACGCGCGCCGCCACGCCCTGCTCTTTCAACCCAGCAGCCACGACGACTGGGTAGGCCTCATCTGGGTCCACACCATAACCAGCGGTCAGGCTGTCTCCCATAAACAGCACCACGGGCCGCGCCGGTGCGCAGTTCGCAACCAACGCCAGAGTGACGAGGACAAGAAGCGTGCGGAGTAAAATCAGAACTGAATCTCTAGACCAAGGATTGCGGAAATAGGACGGCCCCCACGGGCACCATGTGGATGCCTCGTTACGACATACTCGTCATCGAGAAGGTTCCGCACCGAGCCGGTGATTTTCACGATCTCGCTGACGCTGTACCATGCGGCCAGATCCACCACAAGATAATCATCCGTCTTACCAAACCGGACATCTGTCGTCGAGTTCGAGACATTGTCCGCTGTCGTGTAAGTCTCGTCTACCCACGTCCCCAGGACCTCCAGCCCCCAGCGCTCAAAGGCAATTCCGGTCCCGACCGTCAGCTGCAGCTGCGGAATATAGGGCACGCGATTCCCGTCCTTCCCACCGGCAAAGATCGACTCAGGGTCACTTGCCTTTGCGTCCCCATCAAGAGTCGCGTCAGTCGCGGTAAGCGAGACAAAGGTTGGCTGACTGAAGGACCAGTCGTTGGCCTCGCCAGCATCATAGCTCGCCTTCAATTCCAGGCCCTGAGAGATCACGCTCCCAGCGTTGTCGGAATCCCCCGATCCCGTGCCACCCACGTTTCCATCCACGAATAGATTGTCGAAGGCACTGCGAAACAGCACAAGCTCACTGCTGAATCCCTTGCCATTGTCGTGGCGCAGGCCCAGCTCCAACGCCAGGCTCGTCTCATGCTCGATCCCATTTGCCAGGTTCGCACGCGGGCCCGGTGTCGAAATCCCGCGGTGGATGCCGCCGAACACGGTGTTCTGCTCATCGACCTCATAGGTTGCTCCAAGGCCAGCTGCCCAGGTTCCTAGCGAGCCGCGTCCGCGCGTTCCATTGTCATAACGGATGTGCTCATACTCCAAGCTCTCAAAGCGAATTCCAGGCGTCAGCGTCAGTTGTCCCACCGTGATCTCATCTTCGACAAACAGCGCCACCGCTTGCGTCTCCTGCCAACGGTCTCCAGCGCTGTCGGGGCCCTTGTAGAAGCTTTCGATCCCCGTGATCGCGCCACTGGCGTCCTGCGTATAGCGATCCTCCCATTGGTAGCGCCGAATCCAGTCCGTGTGATAGCGGGCTCCCAGCGTCAGCTGATGCTCGTCCAGATCCCAGCTTGCCGTCGTTTGCGCCCCATACAGCTCATAGTTGCGGTTGTTCGCCTTCACCCGAAACGTCCCGGCGGCCAAACCCCGCAGGGTATCCAGATCGGCGCCACCAGCGGCAAGCGCCCCGGACAAGTCATTCCCATTCACCTTGTTCAGCTTGTACCAATTGCGGTGTAAGCGGTTGTGATACAGCGTCGTTTCCAGCATCACCGTATCCGACAGGTCGATCACATGCTTCAAATAGTTCCGCGTGTGATCTGCTTCAATCTGATCAAAGCGCGTCGCTGCGTAGCGACGCGTCGAATCCTTTGCGAAGTCCGCATCGGTCAGGCCCAGGTAGGTCTCATTCGCCACGCGATCCGTGTAGCCCAGCTTCAGCTCGAACTGCTGGTACCGGTACGTCTTCGGCTCCCAGCTCAGCTTCAACATCGGCTCCATATTCTCGAAGCCCGTATCGTCACGATTGATCGTTTCGCCATCCACGCCATCAATAATCCGAAAGCCCCCCGCCTGCCGGTAGTAGCCTTCCACCAACAAGCCCACACGGCCCAGCTCCGTCTCGACGACAGTCCCGTAGTGCCCGTGAATCCGCATCTCTTCGTCAGTGCCCAGCGACAGCTTTAAATAGCCCTGCTCCGCTTCTGGAATCGGCGTAGATAGGTAGTTGATCGCCCCGCCCGTTGTATGCGGTCCATAGCGCACTTGACTGGAGCCCTTTAGCACCTCCACGCCGCTCATGCGCCCAACTGTTGGGGAATAGTAGGCCGAAGGCGCAGAATACGGCGCGGGCGCCGTGAGAATCCCGTCCTCCATCATCGTCAGCTTGCTGCTGCGGTTCGTGTCCACACCGCGCAGGCTCAAGTTCGGGAACAGCCCAAAGCCATCCTCCTCACGCACATAGACGCCAGGCACGCGCCGCAGCACGCGATTCACGTCATCATAGGAC
>DMTJ01000248.1:3218-7744 GCA_003477185.1 Lentisphaeria bacterium | reverse complement strand
ACTCCACGCGAGCGTCGAGACGGTGATTCAGGTCCTTCACCAGATCGCGAAAGTCTACGCGATGCTCGGCGGTAAACACGCAGATGACGCGCTTGCGGTCGTAGGTGAGGTGCGTACTCCGCAGGTCCATATCCAACTTATGGTGATCAATGCGCTGCTGCACGCTGCGATGTAGAGACTTGCTGCGGAAGTTGTTCTCGTTTGCCTTACCCTGGTCCACCAGCGTAGCGCGACGTTGAACGCGCGGCATCTCCGAGATATCCGTGCCGTCTGGAACCGGTCCAACCCAAGTCACCCGGCCGTTGTCCTGATAGCGATCGTTTTTGGCGATGCACCAGTCGTTACGTTTCAGGTGAAGGCTGTCTGCGCCGATACAATCGAGCTTGATTGCGTCATTCACTGTGAGTTTATAGAGCAGGTCTGGCATGTTCGAATCATACGTCGAGGTTGGCTAGTTGCAATCCGTCAACATGTCTGTTGGCATAATCTGACGTGATTTCTTGTGACACTCCGGCATATTGCCTGTTCCTGCTGGTGCCACAAATACCAGCTTCACACCGACTGGACGGGGATTCGTGTGCTAAAACTGCGCCTCATCACAGGCACGATTATGTTCGTGCTTTTGTTGTTTGTCTCCTTCAAGCCAAGCCCGTATACCGGTCTGGGCCTGTTTCTCGTGACAGCGTTGCTCTCGCTTCGCGCGAACCGCGAGTACTTCGACCTGTGCGGGAAAGCAGGCCTGCCGGGCTTTTGCGCCATTTCGAAGATTGCATCGCTGTTGATGCTCGGTCTCGCGGTGCTGCAGGCTAGGTACGATGTAAGCAGTCTCGAGACCGCGGTGATCGCCAGCACCGTGCTGGCCGTCTTGGTCAAGGGGATGCGCCACGATGATCACGCCACCGGAATCCGCAACGCCATGGTCACGCTGGGCGGCTTTCTGTTTTTCGGCTGGTGTCTGGCCTTTACCATGAAAATTTACTTTTTCTCCGCAGCTGGAGTCGGCCCCACTTTGTTATTCTTTTTCTTGCTGGTCACCAAGGCCTCCGACATGGGGGGCTATTTCTTTGGCAAGGTTACCAGCACACGCGAGGGGGGTAACCACAAGCTTGTGCCGCGTCTCAGCCCGGGGAAGAGCTGGGAAGGATTGGTCGGCAGTCTGATCTTCAGCGGCGGGCTCGGCGGCTATCTGGCGTTTGCCTTTGCCGAGACGCTCACCGTGAATGGCATCGCGATCGTTACACCGCTCACGGGCGTAATCGCAGGATTTTCTCTGGCCCTGATCGGCCTGGCTGGCGACCTCGTCGAGTCCGTGATCAAGCGGGCAGCCGACACCAAGGATTCGGGCGCGATTGCTCCGGGTATGGGCGGAGTCTACGATGTCGTCGACAGCGTCATTTTTGCGGCACCGCTGTTTTACGCGTGGGCCTCGCGCGTGCTTTGACGGCCAAGTCGAGGTTGACCAATCCAAGGCGGGTTCGTACTGTACCCATTTCCTGTTCTGAACGCACAGATCCCAAGCCATGCGCCCCACCCTTCTTTTACTTGCCGCTTTCCTCTTTTGTAGCTGTCAGAGTGGCGGAACGATTGAGTTCCCCCGCTCTCTATCTAGCGATTATCCAGACATGCGCGACCTGCCCTCTGGCGATCACGACATTCTGCTCGAGCGCGTCCAAAACGCCCAAGAAGGGGAAGCAGCCTACCAGGCCGCGATCGTCGCCTATTTTGAAGGGCACGAGGGGGCATGCCTCTCGCATCTCCGCTCAGCCCGCAGGCACTTTCAGGCCGTGTCCACCCGCTTCTTCACGAAGCGTGCAGATCTGCTTGGCACAATCATCGGCCAGATCTGCAGCCAGCGCGCCGATCAACTCGCGCGTTTGGGGGATCATCAGGCGGCACTGAATGAGCTTGATGACGCTGAGGCTAGCTATCGCAAAGCCATGCAGTACGACGGAGGATTAAAGAAAGTCTTGGCCCCGCGCGTCATTCGCTTGCAGGAGATTCGTGGCGAATCTAATATCGCCCCTACTTCCCGCCGCTGATTTCCAAGCTCGCTTCACTGCCGCAGGATCCTCCTTCGATGCATTCAGACGTACCGTCTCAACTCCCCTCTATCAGCGCCGCTGGTGTGAGCCTCCACCCGATGCGCTTGGTGTTACTTGGTGCGCCTGGTGTCGGCAAAGGAACCCAGGCTCAGATGCTCGCGGGCCAATATGGCGCGCGCCAGCTTTCCACCGGTGACCTGTTTCGGACAGTGATGGCCGCTCCCGATCATGAGCTGAGTAATGCCATGCGCGAAGCAAAGGCCGCGATTATGCGCGGACAGCTCGTCGCCGATCAAATCGTTATTGATCTCGTGCGAGAGAAGATCCAGCATGTGCGGCGCACGCGCGGCGGCTTCCTGCTCGATGGCTTCCCGCGCACAACAGTGCAGGCGGATACGCTGGCTGAGTTCCTGCACGAATGGCAAATCGAACTGGACGGCGTCGTCTCCTATGAATTGGACACGGACGTCATCATCCAGCGCCTGTCAGCCAGACGGACCTGCCGCCACTGCAAAGTCACCTACCACTTGGAGTTCATGCCACCGTGTCGCCCTGGGCGCTGCGATGAATGTGCCGGTGAGTTGTATCAGCGGTCAGACGACAATCCGGCTGCTATCCGCGTCCGCATGGAGAACTACGAGGCACGCACGCGGCCTCTGGCGGACTACTACGACAAACGTGAGCTGCTGATTCGTGTCGACGCCAGCGGTGCTCCGCGCGAGGTGTTCGAGCGGACCCAGCAGGCCTTGGCGCCGCGCCTGCGCTACTGAGCGAGTACCTTGCGTATTCCGTCCATGACAATGTCCGGCGTCAAAATGTTCGGCAAGACCATCGTGGCTCCACCGGGCGCCCAAAAGACGTAGACCGGCACCCCTGCCCTGCCGTAATGCCCGAGAGCTTTCGTGATCGTGGCGTCTTGTGACGTCCAGTCTGCGCGAAGCGTTGCAATGCCCTGCTCCTCAAAAAAGTCCCGCACCTCTGGGCGATGCAATGCCAGTGCCTTGTTACTCTGGCAGGTCAGGCACCATTTGGCGGTGAAATCGATAAAGTAAGGCGTACCAGCCGCCTCCAACTCGTTCACCAGTGCCGGTGAATATGGCTGCCAATCCTGCTCAGCTTGCGACACCCCCAGCGGAATCGCGAGCGCACCAACTAGCGCCGCTAGCGCCAGCGCCCAGCCCACTGTCTTGCGGCCTCGGGATGCGCCGAACGTCACCAGCGAGCCGTATGCCCACGCACCAAAGCCAAGCAGCACCAGCGCCGACATCACGCGCAAGACCGAGCTATCACCACGCAAGCCGATGAATACGTCAGCTAGCCAAACTGCGGTGAACAGCAGCGGAAAGGCCAGTAACTGCTTGAGCTGTTCCATCCAAGGGCCAGGCTTAGGCACCCACTTCAGCAGCGCGGGCACGGCAGTAAGCACAAACATTGGCAGCCCCATCCCAAGCCCCAGCGCTGTAAAGATCAGCATGGCCTGCAGCGGCGAAGTCGTAAGTGCTGCAGCGATCGCCGTTCCCATGAACGGGGCGGTGCACGGCGTTGCCACCACAGTCGCCAATACGCCGCTCATCAGACTTCCACCCCAGCCCTTGCGTTGCCCACCAACCACCGAAGTAAGGCCGACGCCAAACTCGAAGACTCCTAAAAAGTTCAACGCCAGCAACACCAGAAGCACTAGCAGAATCAGCACAAACAGTGGATTCTGCATCTGAAACCCCCAGCCCAGCCCGGCGCCACCAGCACGCAACACCAACAGAATCCCAGCGACGCCCCAGAACGACAACAGCACGCCTGCGACGAAGGCAAATCCGTGACTTAGCGCGCTCTTTCCCTCTTGATTTGCCCCCTCGATCAAGCCCATGACCTTCAGCGAAATGACAGGCAGCACGCAGGGCATCAAGTTCAGGATCAAGCCTCCGGCAAACGCACCCAACAAAAGCAATAGGATGCTTTTTTGCTCGGTTGAAATCGGCGTAACCTGCGGAATTGGGGCGTCAATCGCATACGCCCCGAATGCAGTGACCAGCACCCCGGCGAATCGATCCGGCGTGGCTTCCGCTACGGGGATTTGGAATCCGGCAGCAGTCGCCGTAAGCTGCGCCTTATTGAACGCCGCCGAAGACGGCAAAAAGTCAGTCAGCTCTCCCACGGCGGCATGACGAATGTGCAGCGCATTTCCCTGCCGCTCGACGACCGCCTCGAGCGGCTTCGGCAACGCCTGCTGCGCAGCTTGCAAGTGCGCGGCATTTGCGGAGTCCGCAATCGCATCGCCTGTCGGCAGCTCGAAATGCAGAGATTTTTTGCCGGGAATGCATGCCTCCTTGCAACCGAGCCAGCGCACGTCGGCTTGCAGCGCCAACGGCCCGCTCACCTCCGGTCCGACGTGGATCGCGGTGACCAGCACGACCCTGTCTTTGTAGCCGAAGTTAACGAACTCTCCATCCACAAACCGAGCGGGCACTGGCCAGTGCCCGCTCGGTT
>DMTJ01000248.1:0-3161 GCA_003477185.1 Lentisphaeria bacterium | reverse complement strand
ACAGAGGTAGCAGTTCCGGTATTGCCCGGATTCTTCCAATACGTATGCCAACCACTCTGCATCTCCAGCTCCACGCCCACCAGAAAGGTGTCACTGGGAGTCGTTTGCGAGCGTTCCAACAGCAGTCTGGCCTCGATGTTGGCGCGACCGGGCAGTGGCAGATTTCCGAACTGTGCAAAGCACGGGGCAGCAACGAACAGAACAGCGAGAAGGCGACAGACCAGAGTCATGAACTCAAGCTCCTAGAATGAAAATGCAGTACTCGCATGTATACGAAGTTGGCAGCAGCCAATGTCAAAGTTTTGCGATCATTGGGGGGCTTCTTGTTTTTGAGCCTCCTTGGCTCGATAAGTTGCAATGTTCGCCAGAATCTTCTGAACCCCCTCATGTTCCGGGCGCAACCGAGCAAAGGTCCCGAAGTGCTCCGCTGCCGTATCGAGATCGTCAACTTCCAGCAGCAGTAACCCCAGATTGTAATGCGGGCTTGGGAAATCTGGGTCAATCTCGATCGCTGTCCGATAGGCGGCGATCGCATCGTAGGTGCGCTTCAGCTTGCGCAGCGCGTTGCCGCGATTGCTGTGGGCCATTGCGTATTCTGGATCCACCGCGATCGCCGCATCGAAGAAGAGCAGCGCGTCCTCGGTCCTGCCATCCTCAAGCGCAAAGGTGCCAAGATTCAGGTTAGCCAACGGATGCGTCGGTTCGCTGACCAAGATTCGCTCGTACTCCTGCAGGGCGTCGCTCCTGCGCGATGAGGCGAGATAGAAGTTCGCCAGTTCCTGGCGGAGCTGCGTTACGTTCGGGGCCACCTTCAAGGCCGCAGATAACTCCTCGATCGCCCCATCCATGTCATTCGCCTCCCTGAGTGCCTGGGCAAACTGAAGCCTGGCCTGCAGGTGAGCAGGATCCGTCCGGGCAGCGCGTTCGAAGCTGGCCAATGCGGACGCCGCATCACCGACCGCTAGCTGAGATTCGGCCAGCAAGCGGTGCGCCTCGGAGAAGGAAGGGTCTGCCTTCACGGTTTCAGCGAGCAGCGGGATTGCCTCCTCGTGCCGGGAAAGTTTCTGCAGCAGGAGCCCCCAGTCACGGCGGACATCCGCTTTCTTCTGGTTCAGCGCATCGGCTCGTTCATAATAGTGCACGGCCTCGCTGAGACGGTTCAGCTTGCGGCAGACCAAGCCCGCCCCCAGGTAGTTCATGTAGTAGTCCGGCAGCAACTGGATCCCCCTAGCGTACGAAGCGAGAGCTTCGTCATTCCGGCCCAGTAGCCGCAGGCAATCGCCCTGCCAGGCATACGCGCCGCCATCCTCATGCACGCTAATGCTGCGTGCCACGGCCTCTAGCGCGCCCTTCACCCACTTCTCGGGGTCTCCTTCTCCTCGGCGTTGCATCAGCTGCTGGCAGAGCAGGAGCTGCGCACGAGAATTGTTGCGTAATCCTTCCCAGTCCGTGGTGGCCAGCGCATACGTACTTTTCCAGGCTGGCAAGCGAGCGAGCGTACGCCCAGAGCCAAGTGCCACGACGCTCACAATACCAGCAATTGCCAATCCTCTCGGGATCCGAGTTCCAGCCAGCACAGCTGCCACCAGCCCGCAGAAAGCTAGACTGGGCGCAAACAAAAAGCGCTCTCCGAATACCGTGCCGACCGTGAACAGTAGGTTCGAGACCGGCAGCAATAGCAGCACGTACCAGGCCACGCCGTACGCAAACACCGGCTTGGATCGCCACCGGGCCGCGGCAGGACCGATCAGCGTCAGATGCACCACCAGCGCAAGCAAAACGACCCAGCTCCCCCAACTTTGCACTGGGATCTGATTGTAGGAGTAGTCGTACAGCAGCGGATGCGGGATGACCAGCAGTTTTGCGTAGTTCGCAAGCGCGAATGTCGCGGTGGCCAGCCGTTCACCGGTTGCGGAGTTCGCAAACGGATCATTCATCACTGTGGCCAACGGCCGCTCAAGGCCTTGCAGCACCAGAAAACGTACGGCCACAAAAGCGAGTGCACAGGCGGCGCAGGCCATGGCAATCTTGCGTGCCCAGACGCCTGCCTGTGGTCGCGCAACAAGCACGCCCAAGGGGATCAGCACCGCGTAAGCCACACCCGTTTCCTTTGAGAAAACGCACGCTAGGTAACTCAGCGTGCCCAGCCAGAATGATTCCTGTTCATCGTTATCGATGGCACTCAGAAACTGGCAGCCAGCCATCAGCGCAAACAGCAGACATAGGATCTCATCGCGGCCCTTGATGTTGGCCACAACTTCAGTGTGCACAGGATGTGCTGCAAAGCACAATGCCGTAAATAGCGCGACCGTTGCCGCTTTGCCCCGGCTTGCGATCAGCAGTACACGATAGATCAGCAAGCAGCACCCGAGATAAAGCAGCAGGTTGAGCAAATGGCTGAGGCCGGGAATCAGCTCCCAGAATTGGTACTCAATGGCAAAGGAAACCTGCGATAGCGGGCGATAACGACCACCGACCACGCTGGTCAGATCCGAATGCCCAGAGAAGGCATCGGTCGCAAGCAAGGAAGGAATCCCGCCGAAGCCTTGCTTAACGTGCGCATTTTCGCTGTAGACCACGGCGTCATCAAGCACAAAGCCAAAGCCCAAGGTCCAGCAATACAACACGCACACCAGGGCGGCGATTACGGTTTGGTGGCGTTTGGTCTGTGTGGCGATTTGCATCGAAATCTCAGAGGGTGTGCGTGTCACAGCTGGGAGCCTGAATCGGCGTCTCAGTTACAAATTCTGCCGGGGTAGCGGGGTTAATCACGGCGCGCAGTGGCTCTTGGCTGCATCGAAGCGAGTATGTAATCGTATGGGTGGCCGCATTCGGCGCAACGCAGCCGCCAGGGAATTTGCCCGTATCGAAATTTTCCATAAGCGAAAGGGAACGTCCCGAGACTGCAGCGGTCCATTGAATACCCGTAGGAGGACGATAGGTTACCACAGCCGTGTTTGTCATCCCACCGCTTTTCGAGGTTTGCCATGTATCGTTTTTTGCCCTTTCTTTTCCTTGCCATATTCTCCTATGGCACAATCAATACGAACGTGCTCCTTGCTCCGGAAATGGACGCTCCGATGCTGGAGACGACGACCGAACATGACCTCTTCTCTCCTCTACCCGTTTACCAGGTAGACAGCCCTCGCCAGGTCGTTCAG
>DMTJ01000412.1 GCA_003477185.1 Lentisphaeria bacterium | reverse complement strand
CAGTCCGAAAGTCGCCACCGTGCGGGGTCTGTTTGTCGAACAAGCTAAGCGCGTCCTCGAAGTCAAAACTGCCATAGCGGGCACGCCGGCTACTGACGTCATCTCTGAGCCAGTAGGACGGGGTGTAGCGATAGAGCTCCACGGCGCGTTTGAAATTATGGGTGCGGGCCCACAGCTGCTGGGCAGCTGCCAGATCACGAACGACGAAGTCGGCGTCTTCGTAATCCACCGGGCGGCCTGCTTGAATCACAAAGTCGTACTGTTGCGTGGCCAGCGCATGATGGGTGCGAAATCCGCGTTTGAGATCTTCGCAAAGCAGAGCGGCCTGCTGGCCGAGGACGGCAAAGCGGAGGTCGCGGTGGCCAAAGGCCGACGGCGGCGTGGAAAAGTGCCCGCTAAATGAGGATATCCGGTCATGCGGCGTGCTGCGGGTCTGGATCTCGACTAGATAGCGACTGTATGGCCGTAATTTACGCAGAGTGAAGTTGATGATATACTGGTTCTTGGCGTGAGCCGATGACCAGGCGGTGTGGCGAGTATCTGCGCCGTCATCGGAGGCATAGACCACGCGGATCTGGCCCGCGCGGCTTGATTCAGCGATGTCTGAGGCGCGAGTCGCTGGAACAGCGCGCGTCCAGATAACTGCCGAGGTAGAGGTGACTTCTCCGACCTTGAAGCCAGAGGGGAGCGTGGGCGGGAGGGCGAACTGGTGCGGATTGGTCACCGGAAATTCCTCGGAGACGGCAAGAATCGCACTCAGTAGGGTGCAGATGAAAAGGTAGCGCATGGATGGCCTGCAAGGTCGGAAGGGCAATGGGGCACATTGCCCCGTATCGGCGTGGGAATCAAGCGGGATCAAGCGTCTTCCTGCCCTAGCTGCTGGCTATTGGCGCGATCGGAAGGCGTAGGGTGGCAACTGCGCCTACCTGTTCGCCGTTCACCAGCGTAAAATCGCCGCTGTGCAGCTGGGCGACCTCGGAGACGATGCTCAGGCCCAGGCCGGTGCTCTTGGCGGAGTTCGGGCGAGCTAGGGAATAGAACCGCTCGCAGACACGCGAAAGTGCGTATTCGGGAATGCCCGGCCCTTGATCTTGGACGCGGAGCACTGCCGCTGCGTTCTCGTTCCTGAGCGTCAGGCTGACCTCGCCAGCAACTGGCGAGAATTCTACGGCGTTCTGCACCAGATTGCCGATGGCCTGACGCAGCAGCGCCTCATCCCCTGTGACCACGACTGGAGCGAGATCTGTGCGCACTCGCACTGCCGCTTCGGACGTACTTGCGGAGTTCGCAATCGCGGCACAAAGCACGTCGAGTGCGACAGCTGTGGAATCCTCTAGCGCAGTCTTGCCTTCGACGATGGAAAGGCGCAGCAGTGAGTCTGCGAGGCGGCTCAGGCGCTCAGACTCCCGCTGGATGTTGCCGATGAAGCGAGCGCGGTCTGCGGCAGGCATGTCCTCTTGGAGGAGTTCGGCAGCGCCGCGGATTGCCGCGAGCGGGCTTTTCATTTCGTGGGTGAGAGTCTGGATATAGCGCTCTGCGTAGTGTCTTCCGGCGAGCTCATCATGGAGGCCCTGGAAGGCGTCTCCCAAGCGCGCCATTTCGCCCGCCCCGAGGTCGGGGCGACTGGCACGCCTGCCTTGTCGGAGTTGCTCGGCGTACTCGATCAAGCGCCGGATGGGGCGCGTGACCCAAAGCGTGAGCAGGATCAGCATGCCGGCTACGGCCAGGGCCGCCCACTGCGATGCACGTATGGTATTGCGCCTGGCTACGTCGATGAACTGCCGGACGCTCCCGGCTGGCTTGCCCACGGATAGGACGCCGATGATCTGGTCGCCATCAAGAATCGGCGAGGCCACATAGAGCGTACTGGTGTCTGGGTCGTCTGGGTCTTTGCGAGTGGAGCGCGCACCATACTCGCCGCGCAGCGTTCGCAGCACGTCATTCCAGCGTGAAAAATCCTGTCCCACCACTTCATCGTACGAATCGAAGACCACGACTCCTGCGGCATCGGTAGCCAGCACATGGAGATTGACGGCTGACTTGGCCTTGCCGTAGATTCGGACGTTTAAGGTGCGGTTATGGACGGCAATCATGGCATGGCGCATGGCCTCATCGACGGTGGCGCCATGCTCGAGGCGCTCGCTCACGATACAGGCCAGCACAGTGGACGCGTCGACCATGGTCTCTTCCATGCTCTCCAAGTATTGCTGGCGGACGTCGCCGAGCACAGATCGGGCAAGCAGGTAGATACCAAGTCCCAGAACCGGAAGGATGGTCAGCAGAAGGCGGACGTGGAGCTTCACGCTCGCGCCATTCCAAGGCCGCCCCGCAGACAGGCTCTATTATTGCTCAGTCTCAAGATGATGCCGATAGCGGCGCAGTAGTTCGAGGATGGTGGCTGGCTTGTGTGCGGCGTAGCGCCGAGGCCGAGAGCTAGGACCTTTCAGGATACCGGCAACGCACTGAAAAAGGTCCAACAGGAGACCATCGCGCGTCGGCCCCAAGTCATCCACGGTGAGGCTCAGCGTGTTTACGCGTTCGCGGCTCTCAGCTTGGCTTCCCGGGGGCACAGACATAGACTGCGTGCGCTCAATCGTGCGCCGTAAAGCTGGATCCATGGCCACGCGATCAAGATTCTGGCGGATGAATCCCGAAGCGTTTCTGACCGTAGAATGCACCTTGGTCACCACGTTTACTTGGCCGCTGCCCATCTCGTCGCCGATGTCGAAGGCGCACAGCGCCGCCATTTTGTCTCTCATCTCAAGCTTGCCGATGCGCAGGTTTTCGTTCTCATGAGCGAAGCAGGTCTTCACTAAGTGGGCCACCACGCCCCCCGAATCTGGATTCCGAATCAGCGTTGCTATGGAAATCCGCAGCGCATACGAAGTGCCCACCTTCCGAGAGCACCAGTGCCCAGCCCATGCGCTGATGATTCAGGTACCACTCAAACATGCGGTCGCTCAGCGCATTCTTCCGATCGAGGATGCGGCAACGGTCCTCGGTTTCGTGGCGCGCAGGCGCGCTGGAGGCGTCCCGGAATTCATCTTCCCGCGCCCTGCGGGCGGCGCGCTTTTTGAAGTTTGAGGTGACAAACATAAAATCTACCGGGTGAATTATTGCATGTCCGTTTCACAAACCGACATGCAAAACCGGCTCCCTAAATGCTACGATGGGTATACGAGTTACGCGCTTAGGAAAAAGTTGTTTACGATACTGGCCGGCGGCAGCGCGGCAAGGGCAAGATTAAGTGTGACATTTAAGCGTGAAGAACAATGAATAAAAGCACAATCGGGTGTAGGCCTGCATCATTCTCTGCCATGCTGTTTATGGCTGGAGCTTTGTGCCTGCCCGCGCACGCGCGCCCGCTCCGAGGCACGGAGCGGAAGTGATATCTCCGGAACGTACGTCGGGCGCGATCGAACACACGTTTCGATTCGTCTGAAGGGCGACATTGTAAAGCGCTACCCGCTCACCAAGCTTACGAACGAGTGTCGCTACCAGATCGAGTTTGAAGACCCGCGAACTGGAATCTGGACCAGTGCGTCCGGTGAGACCGTCCAGGCGCTTTATAAGGGCTTCGACCGCCCCAACGATCGGGTACTCCTGAAGACCCTTGGAGGCAAGAAACGGACGATCCCACTGCAGCAACTGGTTCGGGACGATCGCGATTTGGTGCTCTACATTCTTGCGAGGACCCCGCTAGCGGACACGCTCCCGCGGCAAGAGGGTCCATTTGAGCGGTTGCAGGCACGGTTTGGCGAGCGCGGGGCGGATTTCATCCTGCTTGGGGGCGCGGTTGGCCTGGTCCTGATGCTCCTCTTCATCCGTGCTCGTGCCTGACTTTCGGAAAGAAGTTACGCTTGATTCTGCAACCACACAACCAATGGGCGCATCGTACCAGATCGGTGCCCCTGCTTCGTTCCAGACAGAGAAAAGACGGAATCCGTTGACCTCCCCAGCCAAGCTCACCAAGGATCACACAGTCTCCGGTTGCAGCATGTGAGTATGCTCGATGGCTGCGGCTCGTCACACGGTGTGGCTGGCTGTGGGCGCTTGGGGACACCCACAAACAGCGGATCGGCGGGGTCAAGATTGATGATCTGGTGATTGTCGAGATAGACGCTGGGGACGCGGTCGTTGGTCGAAGGCAAGAGGAAGGAGTAGTCGAGCCCAATCTCCAAAGGCCCGGGCTTGACGTCGCCATTCCAATCGCTTTTGACGCCCTTACGCCTAGCCCGAGGTGCCACTTTCCGATGACCGCGGTCTGGTAGCCGGCTTTCTTGCATAGCTTGGGCAAGGTCAGGAGTCTGTTGGGATGGAAAGAGGCGCTTTGGGCGCAAAGATGGGCACGCCATTGCGAAAGCCATGCCGCCTGGTCAACAGCCAGCAGCGGGACGGGGTGCAGGTGGCCGCTGAGCAATGCCCATCGTTGAAGCGAAGGCCCACCGCGGCAAGCTGGTCGATATTGGGCGTCGGGATCAATTCACTGCCGGAGACGCGGACATCGCCCAGACCAACGTCGGCCCCATAGATGATGACGACATTTGGTTTGCTGGCAGTGGCCTCTGCAGCGATCAATGCGAGTGGAAGTAGCAGAAGGGCTGCGAGAAATCATTTTATTGCTTCTTTTTTCTTTTTCCTTCTTCCTTTTTTCGTACGTCACCAGTCCCGCCAGTGAGATAGTCGACTCGGTGGCAGACAAGGCCGGGGAGTTTTGCCCATACGGAGTTCGCAACAGCATCGGGATCGACGGTAACCCCGGCGGCGTCGCGAAGCAGGACTACGCTATTCAGAATCAGGTTCACCGCCACCGGGTCGTCACAGCCGTTGAGCGCGGCAAAGATGGCTGGCATTGGGTCAGCCAGTCCGGTGAGCCCGAGGAATTCGGCTGCTCGTACACGTACCAGCCGATCAGGATCGCTCGCGGCCAGCGTCTTGATGGTCTCTGCAAAGGCCGCGGCAGACTTGCCAAAGCTGCTGCAGGTGATCAGTGCCCAGTAGCGCTCCAAGGCTTCATCGGCCCCGAGTGCTTCGCGGAGCTGTTGCTTTGCCTGGGGAAATGGCAGCAGCTGAAGATCGGCGATGGTGATGAGCCGGGCGATAAGCGCCTTGTGAGTCTGGCCGAAGGTGGCACCGTTTTTGTCGCTTTCTCTCAGGAAGACGGACTCTGGGAAGAAGCTGAGGTCTGGGAGGGAACGGACTTGCTGTTGCAATGTCTGGCGCAAGTCGAGGAGGACTTCTTGGTAGGCAGGATCATCGGCTAAGTTGTGAACCTCATGTGGATCCTTGGCGAGGTCGAAGAGCATTTCCGGGGGACGAGCTTGGTAGAACTGTTGCTTTGCCTGGTTCAAGGTCCCGGCTTGTGCCAGGTCGCGCCACTCGCAGAATGCGGGTTGCTTGTAGCGATAGAAGCTGTGAAGTCCATCGTAATTAAACGGTTGGTAGCTGCGCCAGTAGGTGTAATTGCTTTTGCGCAGAAAGCGGACCATGTCGTACTTCTCATCGAAGCGGTCGGCATAGCCAAAGGCGGTGTCGCGGCGGTCGAGATCTTCACGAGACACGCTCTTGCCGAGGAAGGGCGTGCCATCCATTTCGGCTGGAACCTCAAGGCCGGCAAGGCTCAAAACGGTCGGTCCAAGATCGACAAACTCGACAATACCATCCACGCGAGTACCGGGTTCAGCGGGAGCGAGGTGGCGCCAGTTTTTGGGCACATGCACGACCATTGCGACCTGCAGACCGTCGTTGTGCGCGTAGCCCTTGCTGCCTGGCAACACACCGCCGTGGTCGCCGTAGTGAAAGATAAAGGTGTCATCGAGCAGGCCGTCCTTTTCTAGGGCAGCGATCATGTGGCCCATCTGTTCGTCGATTGTCGTGTGCAGGGTGAGGTACTGCGCATATTTCTTGCGGAAGGTGGGCGTATCTGGGTGGTAGGGGAAGACCTTGACATCGGCTGGCTGTACGGTCAGTTGGTCCGCTGGAAGGTCCGCGAACAGCTTGCCTTCGTGAGTCGTGCCATAGTTCTGAACGTGAAAGAAAGGCTGTCCGGGGGCGCGGTTGCGGTAGCTGGCCTTGGAAGACGAGTTGTCCCACGCCGCCTTCATGTCGAGGGCGTAGTTATAATCGGTCTTGTGGTTGTTGGTGGTGTAATAGCCGGCTTCGCGCAGATAGGCCGGAAAGGGTTTCAGACCGTCTGGCAGTTTCACCCTCTGCTGGCGGCGATGGTAGTGCGCGCCAGTGCGCGGGCCGTAGCAACCGGAGATGATCGTGGACCTGGCAGCGGAGCAAACAGGGGCACAGGAATAGGCATTATTAAACACCAGACCGCTCTTCGCGAGTCGCTCAATATTGGGCATGGGGGCGCCATGGTCGGGATTGTAGAGCCGATACCAGCAGGCCGAGTTATCCTCGGTGGTCAGCCAGACGATGTTCGGGACCTTGGGCGTGACGGTCTCAGCAAAACCCTGTGCGGGCCATAGCGTCAGGATGAGTGCGGCGAGTGCAGATGTCTTCATTTTTCGGCCCTTTTCTTTTTCTTATTCTGCGGCCCTTTTCTTTTTCTTATTCTGCGGCTTGGGCTTTCGGGCTATCGGTTTGACGCCGTTTAGTCTGCAGGCTTCTGCGACGTTGTAGCACCGCCCGGGGTGATCCTTGTCCCATAGCGCGCTGGGCTCGTGGGCATTCAGCATTGCCTTGCGAATGCGATCGACAACTTCTGGATGCTGGGCCGCCACGTTCTGCAGCTCAGCCTCGTCCTTGCTGAGATCGTACAACTCAATGTCCATGCCCTTTTTGCGATTGAGTACAACGCCCTTCCATTTCCCCATGCGCACTCCGCAATTGGGGTGGCCTTCGTAGAGTTCCCAGTAGAGGTACTGGTGCTGCTTCTGTTGGTCGTCCTTACCAAGCAGCGTTGGCAGCATCGATAGGCCATCGGTGTCTCCGCGAACCGGCTCGCCGGTGAGGTCGGCCATGGTGGGCAGAAAGTCCCAGAATGCCGAGAGATGATCGCTAGTGGAGCCCGCTGGGATCTTGCCGGGCCAATACGCCATCATTGGCGAGCGCACGCCGCCTTCATACATGGTGCGCTTTTTGCCCTTCAGCTCTCCAGACGTGGAAAAGAACTCGCGCGTTTCGCCTTGGCCATGAGCACCGTTGTCGGAGTTGAAGACCACCAACGTGTTTTCGGCGAGCCCCAGTTTCGCGAGTAGCCGTGCAATCCGCCCGATGTCTCGGTCCATGCGGCTGACCATGGCGGCCTGGACCTTGTAGTGCGCCTTGGGCCAGTCCTTGTCGGCGTACTCGCCTAACTCTGGTACCTGCCAATTGGTGTGTGGGATGCAGTAGGCCAGGTAGAGGAAGAAGGGCTGGTCCTTGTTTTGGGTAATCCATTGGACCGCTTCCTCAGTCATCAGGTCATGGCTGTAGTCATTCTTGCCTTTGCCGGGGCCATTATTCAGCCGGACCATCTCATTATTGCGCCAGAGGAAATCTGTGTAGTAGTTATGGGCACGGCGTTGGTCTAGGTAGCCGAAGAAATGGTCGAAGCCTTGCTTATTGGGATGGCCGCTGTTCAGGACCGGATTGTCCACGTTCTCAAGCACCCCGCCGAGTCCCCACTTGCCGATGACCGCGGTAGCATAGCCGGCCCGTTTCATGAGCTTTGCTACGGTTTCTGTTTCGGCAGGCAATGGTGTCTGACCATTGGGGTAGCCGGGGCTGTTCGCGCGAATGTAGGCGTGGCCAGGATGCTTGCCGGTCATCAGTGAGCAACGAGTCGGAGCGCAGACCGCATTGCCGCAATAGTGGCCTGTGAACCGCATGCCTTGGGCTGCCAAGGCATCGAGCTCCGGAGTTTTGATCATTTTTTGGCCATTGTAGCCCACCTCACCGTAGCCAAGGTCGTCCGCCAGAATATACACGACATTGGGGTTGCGGCTTGATCCGGCTGAACCCAGCACTGGTAGGACAAAACACAAAAGAGTGAAGAGGATACGGATCGGGCTGTGGCGCATATGGGTATCGGCTAGTCGTTAGTTCTGGGTCTTGCTGCGGTGTTGCAATTTTGATAAACGCTGTGCCAGACGATCTAACGCTGCCAGCGCGTCCGGACGGCCAGTGGCAGTAATACCCAAATCCATGAGATCTCTTTCGCGCATCTTGCGTGTTTTGTAGTTGTGCGTTTGGATTCAAGCTAGTTGAAACTATGAAACACGCGAAGGGGAACCGTTCCCAAAACTACACTAGCCTGCATAATTCATGCGACTTCCTGCACCTCTGATCAGAGGTCGCCAGGCCTCAGTTTTCGCCAGCCAGAGCAACTCAAGTGGAGTTTTGGCAGTTTTGCAGTCATTTTGACAGCATCCGAGCACACTTCCCCTGATCCCCGTTGTGAATCCGGCCGGGGTAGCCCTTGGGGCATTCACTCGGTAGCGAAGTGAGAAACCCGAGTAAAAATCTCTGAAACCAACCTGTCGAACTCGCCAACCGCGTGCCAGCAAGTAGACGCTCTCGAAGACGGTGCGTTATGACGTAGGCGTTCTAGTGCAGCATCAACCGAAACTGGTTGGCCAGGTGCTCCCGACAACTCAAACGATCGGAGAACAAGTGACACTTGTGCTCCTTGATCATCAATCTGGTGTTGGCGCGGTCGCAATAGATTTTCTCCTACAAGTGCTTGGCCGTGCACCCGGTAAAATCCGTGACGACAAAGCGGCTGTCCGTGCCGAGCCAGCCGATTTCTACACGTGCGACCACGCAACGCTGATTCTTGCCCCAGGACTTGGCCGCATAATAGAAGTCGTGATGCTTGCGTAGCTTTGGCTGGTGAAGGCGATCCGGCTGGGCGTAGACCGCTGCTTGGTATGGTGGCTATCAGCACGCAGCGTGAGAGCGGTGCTCGCAAAGCGAGCCCGAATCCGTGTCACCAGTAGCTTAAGTAGTGCGACAATCTCAGGCAGTATCATGGCCCCACCATCCGTTGTGATTTGGGGCTCGTCGAAGACGGCTTCGACGCGAACGCCAGCTATGAGAGTGAGGGGCAAGGTCGGGGACTGTATGCGGTTTTCGCGTTCGCACTTTTCGCTGACGCATTTGGCGACATACTGAAACTAGGGGTTGCAGTTTTTAGATGTTTTGGTCGACATCCTAACCAAACCCCAAGCCCCGACTATCCACACACAATCAACTGAACTTAAGTGATCTGGGGCGACCTTTTCCGGACGCATTAATTATTCAGGCCAGTATGAATTAGGTAAACCGACGCAATACTGCATGTGCATAGGCACGGAAAGGAGATTTCGGCACACATGAAGGCAACTCACCACTTCTCCAATTTTGACAGTACTGCAGATTTTTCTGCAAGTTCCTGGCTCAGCGCCCTTTCGGGATCTCCCGGCCATGGGGGTCCCGCGCTTCGCTGTCGGTTGCGGAGTTCGCAAGCTCCTGCTGCATGGCAGGCGTGGTTACGTGTTCGAGCTGCTCGGCTGCGAAGTGCAGCTCGTGCAGCGGGACCCCAAGGTGATGAGACAGATACACCTCCCAGAGGCGATGCGAGCGAATAATGTCTGCCGCGGCGGCTCGTCCAGCATCGGTCAGCCCACAGCCAGCGCCAGCGCGAACGATCTTCCCGTCCCGGGTCAATTTGCGCAGGGCAAGCCTGAAGCCAGTACTGCCCACTCCGCCAGACGCCCGCAGGATCGAAGACATGTCAGGCAGGGTGACAATGGTCCCTTGAGTCACCGGAGATTCGAGACGGTACAACATGCCCAGTATGTCCTCGGCTGCGATTCGTTGACTGAGTGTAATCCGGCGCACGATTCGACTGACGATGCCCTGCTGGGGAGCCAACAGCACGGCCACGGCCAAGAACACGCCTGACATCACGGCCATCATCCCCTGCGTATTTGTCGCTGGCTGGTTCACGAGTCGAGGCAGCAGAATTGCCCCCAAGTGTCCTAGGACTGCGCACCCGCAGCCAAGGCTAACCGCTACTGCCAGCATCGTCCCGAGTTGCTTGGTCCACAGCTGCGCGGTCGCAGCCGGGACGACCAGCATAGCGATGACCATGATGCTGCCGACCGCCTCGAAGCAAGCTACGACTGTCACCGCCACCAAAGTCATCAACCCATAGTGCAGAGCCATCGCGTTGATCCCCAACGTGGTTGCCAGATCGGGATCGAACGTGGCGATGCGCAGTTCCTTGAAACAGACGAAGACAAACAAAGCGTTGAGCAGCGTGACCGCACCGCAATTCAAAGCTGCTTGCGGAATGTCCATGCCCAGCACGGAGACGGAGTTAAGCTTGACCAGCTCCAACGCGCCATAGAGCACGCAGCCCGGATCAAGGTCTACATGATGCGCGGCATTCTCGATCAGCAACAATCCCAGTGCAAACAGGGTAGTGAAGACCACGCCCATGGACGCATTCTGCTCGACCTTGCCAATGCGGTGTACGGTCTCGGTGAAAACTGCGGTGAGCACGCCAACGACGGCAGCTCCAATGAACATGACCACGCTGCCTCGGCTCTCGGTGACGATGAAGGCGATGGCTAGTCCGGGGAGAACGGCGTGGCTGATGGCGTCTCCCATCATGCTCTGCTTGCGCAGCACCAAGAAGCAGCCCAAGAGGGAACAGGCAACCGCGGCCAGGGCACCCGTTGTAATGATCCAAGTGTCGTGGGCCGTCCAGCTGTTTGCGAACTCCGCAATCATGGATGGTGCCCATTGATCACATGAGGGCTTGGGGGCATCCGCTGGCCGTCCAGCTCATTGCCAAGCTTCTTCTCTAAGCGAGCGACCATGACCTCGCCGAGCACATGCTCGATCCGGTCAGCCTCGCGGTCGACGCGGCTGGTCGCAACATCAGCATGGCTCACGAGGTAGATCTCCCAGAGGCGATGATTGCGCACAACCCGATGGGCCTGCACGCCGCCTGCCTCGGTGAGACACCAGAGGTCGCCAGCCTGCCGCACATAGCCAGCGCGGACGGCACGGGCCAAGGCATGGCGAACGGCACGCGGGGTCCAGCTGCGCTTCTGGACCAGTGATTCCAGTGGGACTGCTTCGTCACCATGTTCGCGCAGCTCAAACAGGGCCCGGAGAATGTGTTGGCTACTGGTGCTGGTATGTAGATGCCGCCGCTGGAGCAAGCGCACGATCAAGCCACGCTTGGCCCCAAAGACCAGGCTGATTGCGAACATCGCAGACGCGATCAGCACGATCACCGCTCCAGCTGGCAAGCGAGGCACCATGGCGCTGGCTAAGGCCCCAACCAGCCCGCTGGCCGCTCCGATCAAAGCAGATCCCCACACCATCCAGGCCAAGCGATCGGTCCAAAACCGCGCGGCCGCAGCGGGCGTAATCAGCATTGCAACCACAAGGACCAGGCCAACCGCTTGCAGCCCAATCACGGTCACCACCGCCACCAGAAACATCAGCAACGAGTCGAGAAATAACACCGGCCAGCCTTGGGCTCCGGCAAAGTCCTGGTCAAAGCACAGCAGCGTCAGCTCCTTGAACAGCAGCGCGCAGATCAGGCTGGCGACTAAGGCTCCGACCACAATGAGCCAGGCGTCTGCCGCCAGCATGGATGCGGTGCGGCCGTAGATGAAGGAACTCAGGCCTGCGGCTTGGCCCTGCTTCATGTTTACGGCCATGCCTTGGAGCACGACGCCCAGGCCGAAAAACACACTGAGCACAATGCCAAGAATCGAGTCCTCGCGCAGTCGCGTCCAATGACGGAGGAACAGCATGACCCCAAGCCCACTCAACCCCGAAATCATGGCACCACTCAGCAGGACTGGCAGCGACTTCCCGGTGCCGCCCAGTTGAACGCTGAGCATAAAAGCCAGGCAAACACCAGGAAGCGTCGCGTGACTGAGAGCATCGCCAGTAAGGGAGCGCTTCCGAAGCAGCATAAAGGCGCCGATCACGCCAGCAGTGGCCCCGAATACCGTGACCCCACTTACCACCACGCGCGTATTGTAGTGGTGCAGTTGCAGGCTCTGAAGAATCTGCGAGAGGAAATCCCACATCGTGGCCCTACTTCTTGGCGCGGTGCTGGGTGACGGCCCGCACTGCTTCATCGAACAAGGTCAGTCTGCCGCCGTACGTCTTCACCAAGTTTTCCTCGGTGAACACCTCCTCAGTAGGCCCGTGAGCAACAACCCGCATGTTCAACATCACGACATGATCGAAATACTGCGGAACTGTCTGCAGGTCATGATGCACCACCAACACGGTGCTCCCGGACGCGCGCAGGCCTTGCAGAATCGTTACAATCGCCTTCTCTGTCGAGGCATCCACCCCGGCAAATGGCTCGTCCATAAAATAGATCTCGGCCTCTTGCGCCAAGGCGCGGGCCAGAAAGACGCGTTGCTGCTGGCCACCTGAGAGCTGGCTGATCTGGCGGTCTGCGAAGTCCGCCATGCCGACCCGTTCGAGTGCGGTGTAAGCCGCTTGGCGATGTGCCTTCGAAACCCGCCGAAACCAGCCGATCTGACGATAGCGTCCCATCGTTACCACGTCCTGAACCGTGACCGGAAAGTCCCAATCCACGGATTCGCGTTGCGGCACATAGCCCACGCGGTGACGTTGCTCGCGATAGGACTTGCCGTAGAACTGCACCCGGCCGCTGGCCCGAGGCGTGAGATCCAGGACCGCTTTAATCAGGGTACTCTTGCCGGCACCGTTCGGCCCAACGATGCCGATTAGCTTTCCTTTCGGCAACACCAGGTCCACATCCCAGAGAACGGGCCGGCGATGATAAGCGACCGTCAGGTCATGGATCGCCAACGGAGCGTCCGGGTGTTCGCTGCCTTTGCGGGTTGCGGAGTTCGCAACCTCCGCGCCGTTCATTCTTCCGACTCGCCTGAGTGATCTGCACCCGCAAAGCCACCCGCTGGGACCGTGCCGCCGAGAGCACGCGCAATCGTAGTCACATTGTGCGCAATCATCCCGACATAGGTGCCCTCATACGTGCCCGGTGCGCCCATTGCGTCCGAGAACAACTCGCCGCCGATCTTGACATCATGCCCCTTCGCGTGGGCCCCCTCCTGGAGGGCCTTTATGTTTTCGTCTGACACACTGGATTCCACAAAGATCGCGGAGATCTTGCGGGCCACCAGCATATCGACCAGCTTATTGATCTGGTGCAAGCCCGCTTCTGATTCGGTGGAGATGCCCTGGATGGCCAAGACCTCGACGCCATAGGCTCGGCCAAAGTAGCCAAAAGCATCGTGCGCAGTGACCAGCACTCGGTTTTCCGCCGGGACGGTATCCACAACCGCCTTGGCATACGCGTCCAAGGCTGAAAGTTCAGCGACGTAGGTGGCAAGGTTGGCATCGTACTCGGCAGCATGGGCCGGATCGTATGCTTTGAGAATGGTGGCAGTGTGGCGAGCCACCTCCTGCCAGATTTTAACGTCCATCCAGACGTGCGGATCGGGATGCGCTTCACCGGCAGGGTGCAGCAGTGTCTCGTGGTCGAGGCTGTCGCAGACCCCATGCACAGGCTTGTTCTCCGCCAGGCCCTTGACCGCCTGAATCACCTTACCCTCGAGGTAGAGACCACTGTAAAGAATGACATCCGCAGCATCGAAGGCGACGACATCGTCACGACTCGGCGAGAACAAATGTGGGTCGGAGCCCTCACCAATCAGGTTCTCGACCGCCGCGTGCTTACCGGCGATCGCGGCCGCGGCGTCCTTGACCATGCCGGTCGTCACCACGATCCGGTACGCCTTGTCACTTTGGGCCTCGGTTGAGGGCTTAGTGCTTGAAGACTCACCGCAACCGCAGAGCAGCGTGAGTAGCGAAAGCCCGAGTATACAATGGATAAATTGTGCTCGAACCATGAGCGTTACCATTCAATAAATTTAGTCTTGACTA
This sequence comes from Lentisphaeria bacterium, assembly GCA_003477185.1. Lineage (GTDB taxonomy): Bacteria > Verrucomicrobiota > Lentisphaeria > JABSQK01 > UBA12247 > UBA12247. The sequence goes on along the minus strand of DMTJ01000412.1, from coordinate 474 downwards.
AAAGGTTTAAACGTATCGCCGAATTATGTGCTGTGCAATGCGGATTGTGAATTCGCAGTTTGACCCATCGTGAAGTTGGGTCAGAGCGTATCTATGTATTCGTTAAGTCCGGATTCCACCGTGAGATATCTACGAGTTCTATTGGCTGGGGTTGCTTGCTTTGGCGCATCCCGGGCAGCTGATGAGGTGTGGCTGGAAGTGGTGCGAGAAGAGCTCTCACGGCAGGTGTATGCCCGCGGCTGGTCGTTTCGTAACGAGCTGGCCCCGCTATACTTTGAGTGTGCCGATGTCTACATCCGACTGGCTGAAGTCACCGGCTACAGGTCATCGAACTAACGGGAGAGAGTCAGCGCCTAACCGACAAAAAATAGTCAAAAAGTAAAGCACTGAGGAATTTGACCGTAAGCGCCCCCATCGGGGCAGCCGTTGCCCCGGAGGTTCAGCCCCCGTCTCTGGATCGACAGCTTCCTCCAA
>DMTJ01000422.1 GCA_003477185.1 Lentisphaeria bacterium | reverse complement strand
TCACGCGATCCGCTGGCGTATGTCCAGGCCAGCGCACGATGAACGGGACTCGGATCCCCCCATCGAACAGCACGTGCTTCTGACCGCGCAGACCACCGGTAGTGCCGAAGGTACCGTGCTCCAGCATCGTGCGCTCCGGGCCGTTGTCACTGGTGAATACGACCAGCGTATTCTCTGCGACGCCCAATTCATCCAGCGCCTCCATCAGTCGCCCGATCTGTCGGTCAGCATTGTGGATCACAGAGTAGTAGGTCTGCTGTGGTTCCGGAAGGTGCTTGAAGGGCTCACGTTGCTCCTCCGTGGGATGCAGCGGCGTGTGCGGATCCTTGAGCCAGAGGTTGATGAAAAAGGGCCGATCTGAGTCCTCGTTGATGAAATCGATAGTGGAATCGACGACCATCCGGCTGGAGTTGGCAGCCCAGACGGGATCAGAGTCATTGAACAACGTGTGGGGCCAGGGCGTGGTCTCATGCCAGGTCGGGCCATTGCCGTTCCAAGTCCGGGTATCGTCGTAGCCGTAGTCCTTGACGAAAGGCGCGTCCGGATGGCCATGAATGCCACCGCCACCACCGAGATGCCACTTGCCATAGTGGGCCGTGCGGTAACCGTGCGTCTGCATCAATCGCGGCAATGAGGGAGCATCGGCATTCAACCAGTGTGGCATATGTCTGGAGGTGTTGGCATCATGGCGTGCAAAGTGTGCGTGCACCTCCCAGCGCCCGGGATAATGGCCGGTCATGAAACTGCAGCGGCTCGGTGAACAAACGCAGCTGGCGACGTAGAAACGGGTGTAGCGCGAGCCTTGCGAGGCGAGCTTGTCGAGGCACGGGGTCTGAATGGTCTCGTTGCCGTAGCAACCCAGGTCGCCGTACCCCCAGTCGTCAGCCAGGATGAAGAGAATATTGGGAGGGTCTGTCATCGTGCATTCCGGGGAGTTGATAGCGCTGGAAAAAGGAGAGATGGGCGCACTGCTGCCAAAGACCTGGCAGCTATTCGCGGACGGCGTCCCACATCGTGTCGCGAACGTTGCCTGTACTCGCCAGGTCACCGGCGGCGGTTTCAAGCGTCTGGTAAAAGGACAGCCATTCGACATGCCCGTCGAGTATGAGGTAATTGGAGCCTTTGGCCCCATGATGTCCCAACTGGGCTAGGGAGCTTTCAACGCCAGAAGGCTGGTCCGTACTCGTCCAATACCGGCCTAAGCTTTTTTGCGCACGCCATTGCTCTAGGATTCCGATCGAATCGCTTGGCGACGGTGTGATATCGATGCGAAGCGAGAACGGCGTGGCGGTCCGGGTCGCGTTATTACGGCCTGAAATCCCACGGGTACTGCCATAGATGTTACCTCTGCCCTTGGCGAGGAAACTGATCGTGTACGAGTTGGCAAGACAGTCTGGATCAGAGCCGTAAAATCTCGCTACGTCGTCTGACGGGCATCGGTAGATGGAACGATCCTTCCAGCCAGCGCTGCGACGTAATACATTCTGGTCTTGGTCCGCTCTCGTCAGACCACGGCCGTCGTAATCCCCGAGTTTGTCATCCCACGAATGATGCGGGTAGGGACCGGGAAAGGCGGGACTCCAGGTCGTCGGCGCATAGCCGCCATTGTCATCGTTATACATGGCCATCGATAACCCGATCTGATACAGGTTGTTCTTGCAGGCCGTGATCCTGCCTTTCTCCTTTGACTTGGTCAAAGCAGGCAGCAACAGCGCGGCTAGAATTGAGATGATCGCAATCACCACCAATAACTCGATGAGCGTGAACCTGGTGTCAGCGCGAGCGAGCGGCATAGAGGACTCTCATTACGGGAAGGTGGGGCACTGCCGCAAAGACTTGCGGAGACGATCAGACAGTAGTGCAATTCACGGAATTGTGCAATCGCTTCAACGTCGAGGCCGCGCTCTCGCGAGTTTCGCTCCGTCTGAACAAGCCGATGGATGAAGTGCCATCGTCTACGGGGCTATTCACCCAACTTGTCAGACTCAGATCCGCTGGTGCGACCGGTTCGGGCATAGGCACGGCTTTTAGCACATCTCCTCGTCCTCTCGGAACCACGAGGAACAATGACAGCCAGCGAGAAACTCCACCGTCAGGCGGTGTAGCCTCCGCATCGTTTCCGTCGATCACGCACGAAATTTACCAGCAAAACTGCTGGAAGCAACAGCCACATTGGTGGCGCGGGAGTGGTGAAGCCCAATCCTGAGTCGCCTTTCAGTCGTTGTTTGTGCATGCGCTCCAGCATCTTCCATTGTGCGCTGTTCTCGACGACAATGTAGGACGACATCGGCACCATAATCCCGGTTTCCTGGCTTCTTTTCACGAACTGCGCCAGGGTTTCCTCGGCTTCGGCCGGGTTTCTGCGGGCTTGCGAACTCCGCAACCAGAGGCCAAGGCTGTCGAGGTACGCCTGCTCCGTCACTTGCTCACTGGCAACCGGGGAAAATGCCCCTGTCTTCCCGTCATACACCTCCAACGGCCCGGGGGTAGTGCCGGGAAAACGCAGGAGGGAGTCGGTGGCATCTGCGCGCAGCACCCTGACCACGCCATTCATCCGCAGCGCGATCGCGGCGTTCACCAGGCTTTCCGGCTCAGCGTACAGCGTACCCACTTCGGCCCAACCCCGCTCGATCTTGGTGCCGTCCATAGGAAACAGCACCGGGTAGCTACGCCATTGTTCATCGTCGCCTGCCTCACGGGTGCGTTGCCACAGCGCGCGGCCAATCGCATGCGGCATGCAACTTCCGCCAGCAACCGGCAGCCAGCACTGCTCGAGCGTTCGGGTGAGATCATCCGTTACCTCGAGGTCCTGCGCCTGATAGTTCACTGCGGTCATCCGGAGATCATCAGTCTCCAGGCGCGTCATTATCTCCGAAATCCGCGCAGTCTCCTCCGCCGAGGTTGGCTTGTTCCAAGGGACGAATGCGTGGACGTACGGCCTGGGCTCAAAACGAGGCAGGCCAGTAAGCACCTCCGCGTTAAGCTGGACAAAGCTCTGCCCAGATGCTGCCCCGGTCAGCGCCGTCTGCTTGCCACCAAAGGATAATGCCCGCTCGCCGAGATATACCGTGACGGCCCGCCCCGCAGCTGGCGCAAACTCAATGTGCACGGTCCGAATCTCCTCTATCGCAAAGGGATAGACGCGGAAATCCAACTGCGTGGGACTGTCGTAGCGCAGGAGTCCTGGATCCCGGCGCTCGACGTCCCGGATCTGCTTGTAGATTGCCGTCGCCGCACTGCGCTCGAAGATGCGCCCTGGCACGAGCTCCTCGCCCACCTCAAGTGCGAAGTCCGCAATCAGCACTCCCTCTGGAACGCGAAGCTTGGTTTCATACTCCGATCGATTGCCACCATCATTCCGCAGCAAGATCTTGTAGCGCACATTGGAATCTCCTCGCTGTGCCGGAATGCGCTCGATCTGGTGCAACACGACGTTCCGCTCCGGAGGCCTCACCGTCCAGCGTGCCTTGGGCTTGCTCTCTAGGCCTTCACCAAAGAACGCTTTGAAGAGTGCCGCGCTGCGTGCAGCAGACAGTACCATCCCATCAAAAACGATCTTCTGGCGGAGCGGATCGATCAATGGCACCCGGTCCTTATGTGAGCGCGTATGGCCCGATTTCAAAACGGAACGGAGCAGTCGGTGTGAGCCTTGAAACTGCAGCGTCTTGGAGTAGTCGGGGCAGCTGTTGAAGGCAAGCGCCTGCCGCAGTACCACACGCTCGGCATACAGCGTGCCAATCACACCTAGTGGAGCAACAGAAACGCCAACCGCGACGACCGTCAAAGCTACCGCCCTGCTCAAATTTTCAGAGACTGCCCGAATGTCTTCGAGAAGCAGCCCGAGGTGAAAGATAAACAAGAGGAGCGGAAATAGCAGCAAAACTCCCAGCCCCACGACTAGGCCCAGCACACCAACAGGAACGAACGGCAGGAAGACCACAAAGAAGTACAGGGTGTACGGGAAGCAGACCGCTCGCACCGCCAGAATGCCCAGCCGGAAGCGCTTGCCACAAGCCTTGGCTGGCATGACAACTGCGATGCCAGTTACGATGGCAAAGGCGTAGAACCATAGGCTTTGAAAGTTTCCAGGAAGCGGGATGACTGCATTCAACGCCAGTCCTGCTAGCGGGCCCACTAGCCCAATCACGATACCGGCCCCGGCCGCGACCAGAGCGCCGCACTTCCCCTTACTTTTGAATCGGATCCAGCCCATCAAACGAAGGATGAGGATCATCTCCAGTGTCACGAAGGAGCAGCAAAGCAGAACAGCAACGGCCCCATCGAGGCGGCCGCCCCAGCTTGAGGCAAGGGAAACTACCACATAGCTGGTCAACGGCAAAGAGATTGCGCTTACCACGCAGACCCCAACGTCAACTGCAACAGGCTTTCCCGCATCGCGGCAGCTTAGCCAAACAAGGGCGTAGAGAATCCCGGGCATCGCTAGGCCAATACCCGAGACTTGGATCGAACCGGCGGACAGCATCCAGCGCGGAACGTTCCCAGTCACAAGTTCGTCAGCGGCGTAGAAGAGCAAGACGACGTGGCAGATCTGAATCATAAGAAGACCGACACAGGACCATATGCTCGGTGTGAAGGTCCGTGTTGGGGAGGAATCTTCCATATCCTCCCCCTCTACAGCAGCACTACGCGACAACCAGCCCGCGCGGGCCTGCCAGTAAACAGCAGAAAACGCGATGAGCACCAACCCTTGCATCACCATCACACTGGCACCGAGCAGGGTCTCCGTCTCCGTGAGCTCACCAATGATCAGGTCCCCGTGATAGGTGAGTAGCGCCAGACTCGCGATGCTTGGCACAAGTCCGGCCCACACCACTAGGGCGGGATG
>DMTJ01000197.1 GCA_003477185.1 Lentisphaeria bacterium | reverse complement strand
CAGCCGCTTTACTTCTCATTTTTGCCGTCTCTCTCCAAGCAAGGGACTGGTGGCCGTTCGGAAAAGAGAAGAATAAGGACATCCATGTGGTCATCGATGACACGCCACTCAGGCCCGATGTCCAGAAGGCAACCAGTTTTGCCGATGTGGTCGACGGCGCGTCGGCCAGCGTCGTAAACGTGGTTTCTAGTATCGAGAAGCCCCCACAACTCGACTTTAATGGCGACCCGTTCTCTCGCTTCTTCGGGAACCGCGCGCAGCGACCGCGGGCCGAGCGCCCCGGCGTCGGCAGCGGCGTGATTATCGCCGAGAAGGGCTATGTGATCACGAACGCGCACGTCGTCGAGTCCGCCACTAGCCTCAAGGTCGTGCTGCCAGGCGGGAGAAAGGAGTATACTGCGGAGTTGGTCGGCGCCGATAGTAAGAGCGACATCGCCGTGCTGAAGATCGAAGGCGACCATTTCCCCGCGATCACGCTCGGCGACAGCGAGCTTCTGCGCGTGGGCGACACGGTTCTGGCCATCGGCAACCCTTTTGGCGTTGGCCAGACGGTGACCCGCGGGATTGTCAGCGCCACGGGGCGCGGCATCGGCATCAACGATTACGAGGATTTTATTCAAACTGATGCCAGCATCAATCCCGGAAACTCCGGCGGCGCGCTGGTCGATGCCCAGGGCCGGCTGGTTGGCATCAATACCGCCATTCTCAGTCGCTCCGGCGGCAACCAGGGTCTAGGCTTTGCCGTGCCGATCAACATGGCACGCAATATTGTGCAACAGCTCATGCAGCACGGGAGTGTATCGCGCGGTTTTCTTGGCGTGAGCATCCAGGACATTGCCCCTGAGATGGCCCAATACTTTGGGATCGCGGAAGGGAAGGGGGTGCTCGTCACTGAGGTGACCGTGGACAGCGCTGCGGATGTCGCAGGGATTGAGCCGGAAGATGTGATCCTGGAGCTCAATGATCGTCTCGTTGAGAGTGCCCGTGATCTCCGCTTGCTAGTCGCAGGCACCTTGCCTGGCACTCAAATTTCGCTCAAGGTGCTTCGTGATGGCAAGGAGCAGACGCTTACTGCTGAGTTGAAAATTCTGCCTGGCTCGACGTTGGCCACCGTTCACCAGTCGGATGAGAGTGACACGCGCAGTGTGCTGCGCGGCGTCGCAGTCGAGGACCTCACCATGCGCCTAGCCCGTGAGCATGGGATCGATCCTGATGTCCGTGGTGCGTTTGTCGTGGAGGTCGCGGCCGGCTGCCCTGCCTCCCGCTCGCACCTCGGCGTCGGCGACGTCATCCTCCAGATCAATCGCACGCCAGTGAACACCGCCGATGAGGCTATCGCTGCCAGTCGCGCGATTAAAGGACACTCTGCCATGCTGAAAGTACTCAGTCGAGGCGGCACGTTCTTCGCCGTGATCAGCGAATAATGGCGGTTCGACTCACACGCATTTACACCCGGACAGGCGATGCCGGGAGCACCCGACTCGGAGACGGCTCGGAGCGTACCAAGTACGACACTCGGATCCAGCTGCTGGGCGAGTTGGACGAGCTGAACGCGTGCCTAGGGCTGATCCTTGCGGAGCTCGCAGATTGCGAAGTTCGCAAGATCCTGACTTCGGTCACGAACCAGCTTTTTGATGTCGGGGCAGACGCCTGCAGTCCAGGACTGGACGGCAAGCGGATAGCGGACACGTACGTAACCTGGCTGGAGCAGCGGCTGGATGAGCTGAACGAGAGTCTGCCTCCATTGGAGAGCTTTGTCCTTCCTGGTGGCAACCGCAGCGGTGCTGCCTGTCACCTTGCCCGGTCCGTGTGCCGCCGCGCCGAACGGGCTGCGGTGTGTTGCGCCGGCGAAGAGCAGTTGAACCCAGAGCTACTGCGCTACCTGAATCGGCTCGCTGATCTGCTGTTCGTCTGCGCTCGCACGATCAACGGTGTCGAGCACGAAGTCACTTGGGAGCCAGGGGCCGCGCTGTCTTAGTCAGAAAAAAGAGAATGTCCAACAGCCAACAGCCGGAGGCAGGCGAAGCGAACGAATGTCCAATTGCCAAATGAAGACAGTGGAGCACACACTCTCATTGCTTGGACATTGGAAATTCCACATTGGCTGTTGGATATTCAGAACCCAGGGACCTCGATCAGGCACATGACGGACAATAACGCCACGAGCGACAGGTAGCTGACGACAATCTTCGGGTCTGGCTCATCCGGAACTTTAGTGCTGAAGCAGCGGCTAAAAGCAACCAGCGCCAATAAAATCAGCAGCCCTTCCTGAGTCACCAGCCAGGCAATGGCCAGCCCAGCTGTCGCAAGCCAGCGCTGTGGCCGGGTCATCCCATTGAAGCCGCGGCCACCGTCCAGCTGCCAAAATGGCAAGAGATTAAACAGATTGATCCAAGCACCCACCCGGGCAATGGCCGCCCAGCTCGGCCAGTCAGTCCCTAAAAACACCACATACGCAATCAGCGCGGCAGCTAGTCCCCAAATCGGCCCTGCCAGACCCGTAATCGCATCTTCGCGGGTGGTCTTGGGCGGATGCTTGAGCCGAATGACCGCGCCCAGGCCCGGGATGAACATGGGCGCGGTGGCCGGCACGCCGAAGCGTCGTAGTGCCGCGACGTGCCCCATCTCGTGGATGTAGATCGAAATCACCAGGCCAGCGGCAAACTTCCAGCCCCAGGCCGCCCAATACACGCCGAACGACAGCAACATCGAGAACGCCGTACTGGCCTTGCCCAGGCCAAGCAGCAGCAGTTTTAACTTCGTGGCGATGAACACCAGCACAAACTTAAGCTTCCAGGCAAGCAGGCCGATGGCGCTGAGGCCCATGGCCTTCTTCTTCCAATCACTGGCTTTTGCGGACTCGGCACTCTTGTGCTGGCTCTGGAGAGCGTCGATGCGCGCTGTGATGGTCTGGCGCTGTCGCGAACCATGTGGAATCAGTTCGAGGCATTCCTGCCAGCTATGGATGGCGTCTAGATGCACGCCAGCGCTCGCCTGCTCTTGGGCTCGTGCTGCCAGAGCGCGCAAAGTATCGGCGTGAACCAGTGAGTGGCAGGCCTGACAGGCCAGAGCCTTGGGCGGAAGCGGCTGTTGGCAAGCCGCGCAGCTTGCGTCAGGCACCGTTACCTTCGGCCGAGTACGGCCCCTCGAAAGCGTATTCCCGCTTGCGGTTCATCGACCAGGCCTGGTAGAGCGCAAAGCAGATGATTAGAATTCCGATGATATTCCCCAGGCCGCTGAGTACCGGGGCGACAAAGGCGAAGGCAAAGGCCATGATCAACATGACGAGGTTCTGGAGGCCACTCAAGGCCACCGGAGGCATCGGGTCTGCTGCGTCGGCCACTTCTGCGTCCGCGACTTGCTCACCCTCTTCAGGCTCGTCTCCAGTTGCTGGCATTGCCGCCTGTTCCCCGTCTGGGCCCTCGCTCACGCCTGCCATCATTGGCTTGAGTTCTTTCAGGATCAGCGGCACGTGGGTGGTGACGATGGCACTGTAGGTGAGTGCCACGGCGAGAAGTTGGTAGACCCAGCCCCCGCGACCGCCGCTGCCCGTGGCCACGCCCAGCCCCACTAGGAAGCCGACCGCGATCGCGATTAGGCCGATCTCGTAACCGGTCAGCGCGAGCACGGCGTAATAGATGCCGGACCCGATCGCTCCGGCGATGAAACCAAAGATCAGGGCTTTGATAAACCGAAAAAATCCACTCGAAGTCTGGAATGCATTGGCGCAGGTATCGCACCACGCTTCGCTGTTGCAGAGATAGTACGTATCCCGAACCGGTTCCTGGCAATGCCCGCAGTCTGACGGCATGGTGGCCTGCGGCTCATGAAACTCGGCTTGGTCAAACTGTAAATCATCTGTGTGATCGTTCACGGTAGCCTCTTCTCTCTCGTGGTTGTTGGCGCCCACACTACAGGTAAAGAGAGGCCGTGCAAAACGTTTCTGGGACTCGATCTGTCAGGCAGGGAAAATGAAGCATTGTCGGCCGGCGTGTAGCACAAGTTCCACCTGACACGTAGTGCGCCGCGTATGTGGTGTATATTGCTTGCACACCTTTGGCCTGATCCACGCTCGCGGCGAGATCGCATGAATGAGTCAGGTAGGCACTGAAAACGTTAGCTGGAGTAGTCCATGAGGCTTGTCTTGTCCCTAATAGTAGTCGTTCTCCCGGCCTTTTCCCAGACCATCAGTTCGGGCTCCACCTTCGAAGATGGGAATCGACATTTCAGTGCTCCGCCGGTTGCGCGATCGCACGTCGGCCTGACAGCCGGTGCGGACGAGTTTGGCGTGATTCTGGTCGGCGGGATTTTCAGCGACGGGAGCGTGTCGGCGGAGGCGTGGCGTTTGGCGGGGGAGGCCTGGTCG
>DMTJ01000250.1 GCA_003477185.1 Lentisphaeria bacterium | reverse complement strand
ACGGGAATCTGTTTAGACCTTAGCTATGGCAAGGTTGTCAGCTGCATGGAGAAGGGCCTGAGTGCCATCCAGTTAGACGCAGACAGCGGCCTAGAGTTGATCTCTGATGATGCGTTCGACTGCGTGATGACCAACCAGACCATCCAACAGTTGCACAGTGCACTTGGCGCGATGAAGCAGATGTTGCGAATTGGGCAACGTGCGATTGTGAGCTTTCCCAACTTTGCCTACTATCGCTATCGCTTGGCATTGCTCTACAGCGGGAAGTTGCCCGTCTCCGATGACCTGCCATTTGAATGGTACGATACGCCGAATATCCATCTGGTTACCCTGACAGATTTTGTCGAGCTTTGTGAGAAGAACGAGATTCGCATCAATGCGCTTGAGTGTGCAGCCGATCACTGGCTGGGTCGAGCGCTGTTGCAGTGCGGTATGCGCAGTGCCGGGGCCGAGCGAGGGATCGCCTGCATCGGGAAAGCGAACGGCTGATTGTGCTTAGTTGGACGCCATGAACACCACTACGACAGCAACGATCAGCCCGCCGATCAATGCGGCAAGTGTGATATAGCCAGCAAAGGCATTGCGTCGTGTTCCTGGGGGAGGCGGCGGCATAAAATCGTGCCTTTGTGGAGCGAGCGGGTGATTTTCTTTATAAGGTAAGCATAAATTCATTCCTGTCAGGAGAATATTTTCAGTAACGCGCCCGGATTAAAGCTTTCGTTTATTTCAGGTTTCCGCAGAGACGCGCGAATCTGGGGCACTGCTGTTTCGCACCTGCCACACTCTGGCGAAAATGGAGCCCAGGGAGCTGGCCCTCACGGCGCGCGATCATCTACCGACCGCTAGAGATCGCCGATAATGCGGCTTGGGGTGGTGGTGGCACCGATATCGCCGTGGAGGATAAGCTCGATGGCTGCGCCCAGGCTCCGGGATGCGCGAGTGCGAAGCAGATGGATCGGCGTCATGGACTCACCAGCATTGATGCCGGTGAGCAACTCGTAGGATAATTCTGCCCAGCGATGGTGATCTGCCTGTGGCTTCAGGCCACGATCGAGATCGAGGCTACTGGAGACGTAGGGGGGCTGGACGCGTGTGGCTGCCGGGCCCCCAAAGTTCAGAACCTCAATGGTGCCTTGGTCGCTGACAAAGATGGAATCTCTGCGAAGGCGAATCCCGCAGACGCCCGAGGCATGGAAGTCATCGACGGCGCATTGGCGAAGCGCGCCTTCGATGTCGGACAGGTCGGACTTGGCACTGACGCATTGCATGAGCGGTCGCATTGAGACTAGCTGGTAGACGATGACCCCGAGCCTGCGGTCTGCGTGCGCGCCGTAGGCTTCTGGCCGGACAAAGTAATGGCCGGAGGACTGCTGAATGATTTCTGCGGCTTGGAGCATCGCCTGGACCTTGTCGAAGGAAGGCGTATCCCACCAGGGCAGAGCTCTGATGCCAAGCGAGACGTAGTCAACTGCCCCCGCTTTGATGGCGCGCACGACATGGAGCACCTCATTGGGACCAATACCGACGATAATCAGGCAGGGAAAGTGTCGTTTGAAGGCTTCGATGGAAGCTTCTGCGGCCTCGTCCTCGCCTGCGCTGTAGGCCATGACGGAGCGAAAATTACGTGACGGCAGATAGTTCTGAACTTGAGCCGCGTTTATTTTAGCGGGCTCGAAAATTACGATCTAAGGGCGGTAAAGGCTGCCGGATGCTTTGGCAATAGAATTTTTTTAGCTTTCATCAGGCACTCGCTTGCTCACAAAATTTGTCTTTCGTACTACGGCAGGTGTCTGCGGCTTCTCAACTGTAAGTGGGCGTCGGTATTAGGTGTTATTGTTTGTAAGGTGCCGAATATCATGTTCTTATGGCCCTCGCAAAGGAGAGCCTGTTTTGATCGTCGATGACGATTCCGCGCTGCGTCGAATGCGGGCGCTGATGGTGGGAACTGCGCCAAATTTTGAGGTGAGTACGGCTGCGGATGCCAGCACGGCCTTGGAGCATCTACGGGACAATCGCGTGGATATTGTGCTGGCGAACGTGATTATTCCTGTCACTGGCGGGATGAAGGTCGGGGCGCAGGTTTATCTAGTGAAGCCAGTTAAGCGAGAGAAGCTATTGATCGCGCTTTGCTGGACGCGATCGCGGTCACCTGCGATTGGGGTTACCGGAGAGATCGGGCCGTAGCAAGTGCTGCGCTTGGTGTACTGAAGGCAACTCACGCCGCCGGGATTGTGCACGGAGACTTCGAACCAGCCAACATCATGCTGGAGCAAGGCGGGCGAACTGTACTGGCGGATTATGGCTTGGCTCAACTGCCGGGTGAGTCTCGCGAGTAGATGACGAGCACGCCGTTCTACTTCTCACCCTAGCGTTTTACCACCGGAGTGACCACCAGGCAGAGCGATGTTTTTCGTTTTGGACGGTGGCTTTTGAGCTGCTGGCCGACCGCCGGCCATCTGACTCGGCGTCGTTTACGCAACTGAGCGGTCAGATTGTGAGCGAGGAGCCGAGCTGGCCCGATCTGTCTCCAGTGTTTCCGGCGCGGGATCAGGATGTATTGCGCAGTTTTCTGGCGAAGAAACCTGCGGATAGGCCGGTGGTTCGCGACGTGTTTGTTCCCCTGCGTGATGCTGAATCTGGGATCGGCGCTTGAAGTCAGCTTCGCCGCGTCCATCTGTGTGCTGCACGGGTCGTATTTTCGAGGAGTATTCATGTCGCTAAAACGAATTCCAGCTGAGATTCGAAGCTACGGAATCTATAACGGCTGGGACCGCGAGAGCAAAGAATTGCCGGAGATTGTCAAGCACACGCATGATGTGCCTGCTGAACCGGGGGTGGAGTTCGGCTATATCGTGCGCATTCGCAAGGCCCGCGGAAAGTGGCTCAGGTTCTGCATTGCGCATCCTGGAATTCCGGACGAGGATGGGCAGGTGATGCCGCCATTTGAAGGACGCGAGCGCATCAAGTCCAACGACTATCAGTTTTTTCTGGGTGATTGTATCTGGGAACCTACGCACAATAAAGTAGGCCGCTGGCAGCTCTCTACATGGATTGAGGACGAGCTGGTGGCAGATCAGAAATTCATGGTACAAGTCCCGCAACCCGAGGCTAAGGAGAGTCCGCGACCCAGCCCGTACAAGGACCCACAAAGACAATTCTAGTCTTCGAGGATGAGTGGCGAATGCGCGAGTTACTGCGTATTGCACTGACCCAGCATGGGCATCACTTGTTCAGCGCTGAGGATCGCGCAACGTGTCTTGCGATGTTAAAGCAGCATAAGATCGACTTGGTGGTCTTGGATCTGCGGATCCCGGGCTGAGTCATCGGGACATCAAGCCGGAGAATATCATGATCTGTAAGGGGAACAAAGCGGTCGTGATGGGCTTGGGGCTCGTATTGCTGCCGAATTCAGAGCTGACGGGGAGCCATACGTGAATGGCTCCCCCAGCTACATGGCCCCTGAGTCCTTGCATTCCAGCCCAATCGATGCGCGGGCGGACATCTTCTCGCTTGGCGTGGTTTCCTACGAGCTGTTGACGCAACGGCGCCCGTTCGAATCCGACTCCATTATTTCCACGGGCATGCAGATTTGCTCCGTAGGTGGGGGCCGGCGAGTGACTTTCACCCCGGCGTTCCGCAGCTATTGATTCTATCGTGGCGTGTATGATGATCAAGAATACGGGTGAGAGATATAAGCACGCGGGCGACGTCTGGGGGCCAATTCGCAAGCGGCTCGAGACATCCGGCGTGCGCATCCGGGGCCACGGGGCAGATTTTCTGGCCTATGCCCTACTTGACGCGATTGTTGACCATACCTTTCCGCTGCTGGAGCACTATGGTGACGAGCTTGAAACCCTTGAGGAACAAATTTTGGAGCAGCCAGACCAGAGCCACATTGCGAGTCTACACGCCGTGAAGCGTGACTTGCTGATCTGTCGACGTACGATCTGGCCGACTCGCGAGTTGGTGGACGCGCTGCGGCGGTATGATGGCCCACTGATTGGTGAGTCCACCCAGCGCTTTCTGGCGGACGTGCACGAGCATGTCATCCAAATCATTGAGGTAGTGGAGTCCTATCGCGAGATGGGCAGAAGCCTCACGGATTTGTATATGACCAGTGTCTCCAACCGGATGAACGAGATCATGAAGGTGCTGACGATCATGGCTGCCTTTTTTATCCCGATTACTTTTGTGGCCGGGGTCTATGGCATGAACTTTGAGCATATGCCGGAGCTCGCGTGGCGGTGGTCTTATCCTTGTTTCTGGGTGGTGATTCTGAGCATTACATGTGGTTTGTTCGTGACTTTTAAACGTCGGAACTGGCTCTGAATGAAACCTCTTGAACAATGCCAGAGAATGGTCTACCCGGAGTTGAACCAGGTGACAGCATGAGCTTCTGGTCTAGCTACAGCTTTCGAGAAGACCAAGTTGCGCGCTTCGCAATTGGCCCGTTGACTTGCTGGCTGCATCGTACGAAGGACGAGTGGCGTGTGGCTCACGCACATGGAGACGCGCTCAATGCGTGCAAAAGTACGTTCGATGGTGCGCCAGTTGATGGGCTAGACTGGCACCGTTGGATCGACATGACCGACGGGCGCTTGCGCTTGGTGCCAGCGATGCCAGACCGTGCTGTGATCGTGCGGCCGGATGCACGCTTCGCGATTAGCCCCGGTGCCCGTGGTACCTTCTATGTCCGCATCCCGGTTTGGTTTCGGGTGATTGTGGGCGACAACGAGACGCCGCTGACCGAGTTGCCTACCATCTTGCTTTCGAACAGTTGGTTTGGCGATCCGGCCGAGGGGGACTTTTGCTACTCGCTGCGGACCACTGCGCAGCGTGACCTTGACGCGTATGATCCGCAGCCATTCCGAGCGCGCTGTGCGGTGCACGTGACGAATCGATCGGCCAGCGACGAACTTAATGTCGAGCGACTGTGCCTGCGCGCTAGATCACTGAGCGTCTATGAATGCCAAGGGATGCTGCAAACCAATGCCATCACAGTGGACTACCATGGCGAGGATGAACTACCGGATGTCGAACACCGTACCACACCGCCGGGCGACCAGGCGACGCTGTTGTGCGAGCCACGCGATATCAGCGCGCGGGAGCGCCTCAAACGTCGTCTGAACACCTTCACCCGGTTTCGTACATCATGACCGATAAGCTCGCCCAGTTTCTAAATTACCCGCCGGTTTACGATGGTCTGCGGGCCATTATTCTTGCGATTGTTGGGATCATTATCCTGCGTTATTCCAGTCGCCTTGTCATGCGCGTGCTCGGCGCTTACGCCTCCCAGCAGGCCCGGATGATAGTGGGCAAGGGGATGCTCTATCTTGGCTCCTTGCTCATCCTCCTACTGGTACTGCATAACTTGGGCTTCAAGCTGACCGCGTTGCTCGGCACGGCTGGGATCGTCGGCATGGCGGTGGGTTTCGCCAGCCAGACCAGCCTGTCAAACATTATCAGCGGGCTGTTCATGATGGGCGAGAAGGCGTTTGAAGTAGACGACCTTATTGAGGTCGGCACGCTCCGTGGCTTCGTGATGTCGATTGATTTGCTCAGCGTGAAACTTCGCACGCTTGACAACAAGCTGGTGCGTGTTCCTAACGAGAGCCTGTTCAAAGAGAATGTGGTCAACATCACTCGCTTTCCGATTCGACGCTGGGACAACACCATTGGTGTCGCCTACAAGGAGGA
>DMTJ01000576.1 GCA_003477185.1 Lentisphaeria bacterium | reverse complement strand
GCGAAAGGCTCTGGCGGTACTGGGGCGCCCGGGGAAATACGAGCAGTCAGAGCTCGGGGCAAGCGGGATAGAACCAAAGATACTCCCGAAACTGTCCCGCTCATGAATCACTCAATTACCCACCACGAATCCGGGGCTGCCTGCGTCAGACGCTCTGCGTGGCCATCGCCGAACAGAGCATTAAACGCATAATTATGATGGTAGCCGACCTGCCGATCCGATCCACCAGGCGGTGTGCCCAAGGTGCCATAGTCGGTCTGTTCATCGCGAATTACGCCAAGATTACTGCTGGAGAATGCCAGTTCCTCGACCACATCCATGAGATGGAGCTTCTCAGAGCTGTTTACGATTGCCGCCAGCCGCACTGGATCGTCATAGGTGTTGGTCCAGCCTTGGGCTCTGGTTTGCGAGGCAGTGATACTGCTACCTAAAATTGACCAGTTCGAGCCGCCGGGTAGGTGACAGTTCATGATATAGCCTACTTCGGATAAAGGGTCCGAGCCGTACGCGCCAAACGGATTAATACCTAAAGTCATGGTTGGGCAGCGAAAGGACCCCGCAGCCATACCCTCTTCTTCATGCAGATAGTCCTGCCACGGGTGATAGGCCGAGCTCCTGTCTAAGTCCGCTGGAATGGCCCAGCCGTCGTGGATATCCGCGTAGGAGTGTGTCGCCAACGCCAGTTGCTTTAGATTATTGGTGCACGCGGTACTGCGCCCACGCTCGCGGCCAGTGGCTAGTGCCGGTAGCAACAGCGACATCAGGATCATTATGATCACGATCACCACGAGAAGTTCGATCAGTGTAAATCCGCGACGGGGCATGCCAAAGAGTCCAAGGTTCGTTCATTACATAGCCTCAGGCCGCTGTGCAATCAAGCCCGATCTAGCCTTCTTCTTGGGCTCTTCCTCACTCCGTCACAATTCTGCGCAGGCGTCCAATGTCCGAGCAAACTCCTAATTTTCAGGGTACAGACGCCATAGGTCGTCTGCCCACACGCCTACATACGCACCGTATCCAGATCTATCTAAGAACGCAATGATCCGCTCGTGCTGAATAATTCCATCGCCAAGCGGAATTGGCTCGCCGCTCGCTGACCTATCAGCGAGAGTCACGAGGTGAAGCCACGGAAGCGCAGCGCGGAGAACGCCATCGATGAATCCGTCCCGTGACTTGGCGCAGGCATGTGTGGATAGCGAGATGCCGATTCTTGCGTGCGCGACATACTGGCAGATCTCCAGACAATCAAACGCGTTGCCATGGTCTAGATGATTCCTCAATAATACTTTCACGCCTGTGGCATCTTTGCGCCGAAATTTGGTAAGATTATCTGCCATCCACTCGATGAAATATGCACGGGTGATCCAGCCTTTCTGTGATCCGCAGACAACTGAAACAGCTGGGCAACCGAGTCGCGTGGCCAGAACCGTCGCCTTCTCCAGCCTCGCGCAAAACCCGGGCTAATCTGCCTGATCCGGAAGGACATCTCCTAGGGCAAGGGACGCAAGACGAACGCCGTACCCCTCAAGGATTTCTCGCAGAGCCTTGTGATACGCTAAAGTGCCTTCGAGCCAAGAGTCCAGTACACCCTCTATGGCTAGACTTGAATCTCTCCAGAGATTTAGCTTTGGCAATTGTGCGAAAATCTGATCGGGTCGCGGTGTATCGCTACTTACAATCAGTGCCGATGTGCTCATATATTTTCCAAGTCTCGCCGCATTCGTTGAAGACTAGACGTAGCAGGAATAACGGAGAACCGTAGCAGCCACAACACCGATTCTTTCGCATCTTTGCTGTGCCTCGTTTTTCCGAAGTCAGGCGCTCTACTGCACAGCAGGCTCCGCAAGGCAGGAAATCGTTGAATAGGTCGCGTAAACCCCACCGCAGGCGCTAGCATAACTGCTGTTATAAGCGGCTACAATATCTTCTAAGTTTCTGCGTGTGAAAGGTTTGTGGCCTTCAGCGTAGCTGGCGCCGCTACGCTGCAAGGTGCGCAAGAATGCTCCGGCGCTCGGGTAGGTCTGAGCTTCCTTCAAGGCCCAAAAGGTCGCGTGGAAGCCCGCGTCTGCGAGATGCTGCTGCCACACCTCGACGGACGGAAGGTGTAGTAGCTCTCGGTCCGGAACGATGGTTGAGAGAACATTGCGGAGTTCGCAAAACGTTTCCGGGCCAAAGGTCGAGAACGCTAAGAGGCCCCTCTCTGAGAGCACTCGGCGCAGTTGTCCGAAAAGACGCGGACGATCGGGAAGCCATTGGAATACAGCGTTGGCCAGAAGCAAATCCGCACTCCCGTCTCGGTTGCGTGATAGATAGTGAAGAGCATCTTCTGTGCTGATGTGTGCGCGTGGGCAGCGCTCCGCAGCACGCACGGTCATCTGAGGTGCGCAGTCGACTGCTTCAATAACGGAATTAGGCCATCGCGCTGCGGCTTCAGCAGTCAAGCGGCCCGTGCCGCAGCCAAGATCCAAAACCCGGGCTGGAGGCGAGGAAAGCCTTTCGACGGCGAGCCGTAGCAGGTTGGTTCCCAGCGCAGCCTGCACCGGCGTGACATCGTCGTAGCTCTGGGCATGACGGTTAAACCGAGCTTGTACGGTTGCGGAGTTCGCAATCATGCGCCGTGCTCCAACAGGCGGCTGAGCAAGGCAGGGCAGTCGAGCTGCGGAAGATGCCCGCAATCTAGAAGTTGGATGCTGTCCTGTGCTCGCACAGCAAGTTGCGCGGCTTCGGGAGGTGCGATCGTATCCCGCTGCCCGCAGATCCAGGAAATGTCGCCCTCGTAGGTCCTAATGGCTTGGCGTAGATCCGTGTCGCGAAGATAGTGTAGCCCAGCTGCGGCCCCGGCTTTGGAGAAACCCCGATTCTCCAGCAGGGAGCCGCGAAT
The DNA here is from genome assembly GCA_003477185.1 of Lentisphaeria bacterium. Classification (GTDB taxonomy): domain Bacteria; phylum Verrucomicrobiota; class Lentisphaeria; order JABSQK01; family UBA12247; genus UBA12247. The sequence goes on along the minus strand of DMTJ01000576.1, from coordinate 47 downwards.
TTCCTGCCACAGCGCGCCCTGCGGAGCACTGGGAAGCTGGTCAAGAA
>DMTJ01000048.1 GCA_003477185.1 Lentisphaeria bacterium | reverse complement strand
GTGCGTAAAACTCCTGCTTAGACCGGATTGTGACAGCTATGATACCAAATTCCTTGATGAAATTCGCAATACTGACGTCCTGCGTCTGCCTATTGTCCGTAACTTCGTTTGCGACCGTATCGGTCTCAATCTCCCAGCCTGCTAATGATACCTGGGCTGGTGCCTCCTTGCAAGATACCAAGGACGGGGAGGGAAATCTGGTCTCCGAGAACACCGATAGCCGGAGTTCAGTGACCATTGATGCCTCGATCCCCACCGATGGAGAAGTCATCAGTACGGTTGTCTACGAATACCGTTTCGACGCCGCCGAACCCTGGAATCTGATTCAGACTCTGACCAACGGCGTCGACGATCTCGACTCATTTACGATTGAATGGGATGCGGCTGCAGCGCTCGACGCATATATAGACCTCAAGACCGATGGCAATCCGGCCCCTCTTGTGGACGATCTCAGCCTGACCTCGAACGAGTCCGCAGATGGCAACCATTTCGCATCGGTCCACCTGCGCGTCACGGTGAATCACTCTGGTGGTACGTCGGTCACAGGTGCCCACATTTTTCATCTTGACAACGAGCAACCGCAGGTTGATCCCGTCCCTCAGATTCCCTTTCCCTACTACACGAATGTGAGGACTGTCGCCCCAAACTGGCTGGCTGGTAGTGATAGCACGTCGCCGGAGACCGACAGCACGGTGTCTGTCATTGGCGATGTTGCTGGTGTTGACAGCTATCGTGTGATCATCAACCAAGTGACCTCGATGGTGCTTCCTCGAATCGAGAACAAGACAAACCTGCCGACAAACGTCACCCTTTCAGGCCCTGAGGCAGACCCGTTCTACATGCACGTCCGTTCACGTGATGCGAACATCAATGCAAACGGAGCAAACTGGACAGAGACACGCAGTTGGGGCCCAATTCTCTTGGACATGACGCCCCCGGAGGTAGCCGTGTCTCCTAATGCCGGCAGCGTCCCCTGTGATCCCATTACATTCACGGTGACCTTCAATGAGTTGGTGGATGACCATCCGCAGGTTGGGAATCAGGATCTTTTCGACCCGAGTACCGAAGTCACCATTTCGAACGGGATTTTTGTTTCCGCCACAGAAGGTACGGGAGCTGAGGAGAACCTCGTCTGGTACATCGTCGTCGACCCGACTAACCCCGGAAATGTTACGCTGACGGTCCCGGCGGGGGTCACTCACGATCAGGCAGGGAATGACAACAACACGAACTCTGGTACCGTGATCTACACAGCCGGAGATGTCACCTTTCTGGCTGCGTCCACGACCGTTGCAGAAGATGCTGGTCCCGGAAGCTTGACCGTGCAGTTCAATGGCGATCCCAGCGTGCCACTGCCTTGCGAATTCTACGTGGACATCGTGGTTTCCGGCGGCACCGCCACGGCCGCTGATTACACGTTCCCGGCCATACACACCGTCACCTTTCCAGTGGGCACAGTCGATGGTGCCACAGTCGTCGTCCCGGTTGTGATCATTGATGACACGGTTCTCGAGTGTGGTGAGTCTGTGGAGTTCCGGTTGCAGAACGTCCAGCAGAATGACGCCATCTCTTTGGGGGCCACGACGCTGCACGCGATGCAGATCGACGAGGATGCTCTCGATACTGCAAGTGTGGCGTTCGCAGTCTCAAGCGTGTCCCACGACGAAAGCGCCGGAATCGTCAATATCGCCGTTGAGTTTCAGGCAACTCCTGGCCGGGTATTGCAATGTCCTTTGACCGTGGACGTTCGCGATTTGCAGAACGGGAGTGCCTCTGGAACCGACTATACCTTTACGCCCACAACCAAGACCGCGACCTTCAACCCCGGGGCCGGAAACGGAACGACTGCGGTCGTTACGTTGGCGATCGTCGATGACAATTGGATCGAATGCCAAAGCGAGACCATCAATTTCGTGCTCGAGAATATCACCAGCGACGTTGCTGTCGTTTTAGGCGCTACGACAGCCCACCAAGCGACGATTCTGGCCAGTGATTCGACGTCTGTCTCCATTTCCGCCACCGATCCGGCAGGCGATGAATCAGGTCCCGACAATGCAGTCTTCACGGTTTCGCTGGATAGCGGGAACTCCACCCAATACGACCTTGCTTTCAGCTATTCTGTTTCGGGAACTGCCACGAACGGCAGTGATTACACCAGCCTCTCGGGCTTGGCCACAATTGCCGCCGGAAACACCAGCGCGACCGTGACGGTTGCTGTGCAGGCAGACAGCCAGGCCGAGTGCGACGAAACCGTATCCTTGACGCTTACCGGCGTCACCTGCGGTAGCCTCAATGGCGCCGCCAGCACCGATTCCGCCACGATCAGTGAGACCGCGCCGACCGTCTCGGTTTCTGTTTCGGACAGTGATGCGGTAGAGCCCGCGAACGACGGCGCCTTCCAGATCGCGTTGGATGGCGGTCAGACTGCCGAGCGCAATATTACTGTTTCCTACACCGTCGGCGGCACTGCCACAAACGGCACTGACTATGCCAGCCTCTCCGGCGTAGCCACGATCCCAGCTGGAAATACCGGCGTGTCGGTTCTTGTGGACGTATCTTCGGATACACTCGCTGAGTGTGATGAAACCGTAGTTTTGACCCTTACTGGGGCAAGTTGCGGTGTTGCAAACTCCGCAAGCTCGCAGGCCAGCCTGACAATCACCGACGACGAGCCCGAAATCTCGATTTCAGCCAATGACGCCTCGGCTGCAGAGGACGCAGCAAACGATGGTCAGTTCACAATCTCCTTGGACAGCGGGACTGCCGAGCGCACTATCACCGTAAGCTACTCGATTGCTGGCACGGCCCAGAATGGCACAGACTACACGCTGGTATCTGGGACTGCAACGATCAACGCCGGGGCTGGGTCTGCGACTGTCGATATCACCGTAACTGACGACAGCCTGGCCGAATGTGACGAGACC
>DMTJ01000420.1 GCA_003477185.1 Lentisphaeria bacterium | reverse complement strand
CGCCGCGTCCAAGCGGAACTTGACTGTGAGGTAATGGTCGTCTCCGGGCCCATGGGGGATGACCATCGCTACGCTGCGGAGGACCACTCCGAGGATGCCCGAGCCATGCGGGAGGAGCATCTGCCGCGCCGCCGCACCTTTGCCCGCCAGCAGGCCGAGCTTTGCCGCAACCTCGGCGTCGCGTACTTCGACCTCTGCAGCGCCTGGATCGACTACCTCGACCAAGCCAGCGTCCCCTACGATTACTTTCACCGCGATGCCGGACATGCCAATGATCGTGGCAAGCAGGTGCTCGCGCAGTTGATGACACGATATTTCGCGACTAGCCAATAACCCGGCGGTTTCCCCAACGGGGCCGTCTTCCGATCAGTGAGTGTCCAGGATTGTGTAGGTGTGCTGCCAGGTCGTAGATTGTCCGGGGGCAAGACGGATTTCGACAAAGGGCTCCGGGCAAACGGCACCGGGGGCGGCGAAGAAGTGGTAGCGGACGATGGGCCGGTCACCGATGATGCGCAGGCCCAAAGCGCTTGCTGCATGACGAACAGTTACCTGATTGTCGGAGATGGCACCGTTGAAGCCATCAAGCATCGCGAAGACCGCGCTGTCCAGGGGCTGCCGAAAGGACAGGGTATTGCCAGAGAGGCAAGCCGGACTGTCCAAATCGAACGCCGGCCCGGGAGCGAATGGAAAGGTGAGATCGTAGCCGGGCCCAACGAGCTGACGGTTGAAGGAAATGAAGTTGTGCGAGTAGTGAGTCTGGTGGATGGGCTTGTGACCGATGTTGGTCAGCGTATGCCGGGTAACGAAGCCCGGCTGATCTGGCGATAGTGCGATGGTGTGCGTGTAATCGTAGCCAAACCCGTTGAAGCTCAGTGCCTGCCGCATCGCAATGCGCGCACCGTCGATTTCGGTCTGCCAGGGCGCGGTGTCGATCAGTTCGTAGGTCCCGGAAAATTCATAGGGACGGTCGTCAGGGCGGCGCAGTATGCCGACGCCGATCTTCATGAATCCATCGCCAGGTCGTGCCTCGTCGAATCCCAGCGGCGGCGGCATCCCAGCTGTCCCCATGCCAAACTCGCCAGCGGTTCCGCTGACATTGTCGTGCAGGCTCAGCGACAATCGACCGGGCTGCCAGGGACCGAACAGGTGGTGCGCACCGCAGGTGACATCGCTGATGATTCCTGCCCACGAAAAGCGCGTGCCGCAATAGGTGTCAGGCGCTCCGGGCCGAGACAGCGTAAGGGTGAGATGCTCGTTGGAAAGCCGTGCGAAGGAGGCCGGGGTGGTTGTCATAGGTGCGAAGCTGGCAGATACGTTTGCGTAAGAATTTCCATGTGTTCAGGGCACAAGGCAGTCTAGTGGATTGCTTGATCAGAACCGGTGCAAGGGAGCCGCAAAGCGGATTTCCTGCCCTGGAACCGCATCACAGATGACCATGCCAGCCAGAGCGCCTCCGTCAAGGACTACAGTCGGAGAGAAGCGCTTGGGAAATGGCGAACAGGGCAACTTGACAGGCCAATGGAATGAGGATATATATTCGCATATCAATCAAGGTGGCACTGAGGACATGCATGGTCGATAGCAAGAGATTACGGGTTCGTAGCACTGTGGCGGTGGTGTTGCTGCTGCTGCTGGCGGCTGTTGGTGCGCTCGCAGAGTCCGTACCGGATCCGCAACAGATCAAGGTGTCGATTACCAGGTTTTACGACCCGAATACACCGGACGAGGCCCACACGCGCAGGCTCCTGGATCTGGCCAAGTCGCATCCCGAGCTGCAGTTGGAGCAGTGGGGGGGCATCCAGTTGCCCGGAGGTGGCGCGAAGGCGAGCCTGATGATGGCCATCGCTGGTAAGACTGCGCCGGATATCGGCGAGTCGTGGTTCCACATCATCGGCAATGAAATCCGCAATGGCTTTCTGCACCCGCTCAACGAGTGGATCGGGGAGGATACCGACGGCAACGGCATCATTGATGACGACGAGACGACGTGGGAGCCGTGGAAGAAGGTGCCGCCGCTCTGGCGCAAGGTGGCTATGCATGAGGGCAAGGTCTACGGCATTCCCCAGGCGACGCACTACCAGATGGGTGTGATCTTTCGGACCGATATGGTCCGCGCGGCGGGATTGAATCCAAACACGCCGCCCCAGACGTGGGACGAGCTGATGCACTGGTGCCACAAGCTGACCAACCCGGCCAAGAAGATCCCCGGCGCCAAGACCGCCCGGGGCCAACGGGGCATCGCACTGCAGCCCTACGGATTCACCTTTCTGCCATGGATTCAGTCGGCTGGGGGCGATCCGATTGTACGGGTCAAGACCAGCCCAAGCACAGGAGAGAAGTATACCTTCGCGCCCGATACTACTGCCTTTGTGACGCCGGACGGGGAAGATCTGGCGCAGGTCCCTGGCGAATGGCGGGCCGACTTCACCTCACCCGCAGCCATGGCCGCAGCAAAACACTACCACGACATTATCTGGAAAAAGTGGCTGGTCGATCCAGAGAGCGGCGCGGCGATCGATCTGACCCGGGATGACATCGCCCGTAAGGCTGTCGATGTCGACGGCCGAACGGTCAGCTTTGGCGACGAGGACATCATCACCGGCGTGGGCCGGGCGCAAACCGGGCAGCGCGGCGAGGGGGCGTTCAACTATCTCGCGCGTGGCGAAGTGGCGATGCTCACCTGGTTTGTCTCGGATCTCAACTCCATCGGGCAATCGACCGGAATCTCGCCAGACTTGCTGTCGTGGTTTCCGTTTCC
>DMTJ01000549.1 GCA_003477185.1 Lentisphaeria bacterium | reverse complement strand
CTCTGTTTGCTGAGTCGCGATTTTTTTCAGCATGGCCGGCAGGTCAATCAAGCTGAGTTCATGGGTGCCGGTAGCGCCGACGATCAAGGTTCGGCCATCCTCGGAGAAAGCAATGGGCCAGGGATTTGGAAATCCGCGATCCACCTCATCCAGCAGGACGGTGTGGTACAAAGAGAGATCGGCGACACGGATGACACTGAGCGCATCAGTGGAGACCCAGCCGCGTTCCAACTGGGTGGCGGGAACCAGAAAACGAGCCATGATGCTGGTGAGGAATACATACTGGCCATCGGGAGATACGCGCAGCCCCCGCACGCCCTCGGCACCATTGACCAGCGGGATGGTGGTGACGGTCTGAGTCTCGGTATGGATCACCGTCACCTTACATGCCACGTAATCCACGTTGGCAGGTCCATCCGGCAGCAAGTTCGCCACAAAGAGCGTGGTGCCGTCCGGTGTCAGGTCAGCCGCCACCGGTTCATGCACCGCCGGTATCCGAGCGGTGGTTTGTCCCGTGACGAGATCGATAAAGGAAACGTCATTGTCGAAGCGATTGCAGACATAGAGCGTTTTGCCGTCGGGCGAGAGATTAGGCGCCATTGGGGTATGGCCGACGGGAATTGTTTGTTTGATTTTCCCACTGGTTGCATCCACCACGAACACTCGGCCTTCCACCCCACCGCCGGTCACGTAGAGGGTGGTCCCATCCGGCGAAACCACCGCTCCCGTCAGATCAGTTGGCAAGGGAATGCGGCGCACAACCCTACGGGAGACTGCATCAAAGACCAGCACCTGCTGACCGGAGGCCGTGGTGATGAAAAGGTGCTCCCCCTCCCCGTCCCAGTCCAAGTCGGTTGGAGATAGGTAGGATTCAGCTCCGAACGCGCAGATCGCGCTCATCAGTAACAGTAAATTCACTTTTATCATCTTCGCACTTAAATCCAGTGTGCTTGTTCAAGGTAAAGGACGGTCGTGCTCAACCCCGGTGGGATTGGCCGGATCTGCTTCCAGCACCGGCCAGATCACCTTGCCCGCCCGCTGGGCCTCGTCGTCGTGGTAAGATCCCAGTTCCATGGAATTGGCGTCCAGCCATAACACCACCCTGTGGAAATCATCCGGTGAGATGTCGCCTGCCTGCATGGCTTTTTGATGGGTGTCATTGAGCAGGGCCTTGCCCATTCTGGACTCTCTGGCCCCGAAACGGCCGGGCGTTGTACGGTAGCCGCCATGTTTGGGGTGTAGACCGAGGCTTCCTCCGTCCGCATCAAAATAAAACGCAAACTCCTTAAGATCCGCGTACCTTGAACTCTGGAACCCCTTTCCCTCTTTATGGTGGCAAGGCAGACAGGAGTTATCCAGGACGGGCTGTACCAGCCTGGCAAAAGAAAACGGCGCGGCGCCGGGTACTTTTTCAGGAGTTATTTTGGATGGCGGGCGCATCATTGCCATCGGAGCGGCCGTTATGGACGGCGCGCGAGTTTTTTCTTCGTGGCACCCGATGCAGGAGAGCTGCTCTCCGGGATGCACGTAGGTCGCGGAACGCATAGACTGCACCGCCATGCCCTGTGAATCCAATGCCTGAAAATAGATCTCACGTTCCACCGGGGCTTCAAAATAGGCGCTTCCGTCTAGCTCCACCGGTACGGTGCCGAGTATCATACGGCCCATACCGCCAAAGGAGTACCCCATGGTTTTGCGATGAATGATATCGCTACTCCAGGGCTTCTGCACGACCTGAATGATTCGCAGGTCGGTTATTTCGGTGCCTTCGGGAAATGGCAGATCCGACTCATAGATATTCATAATGCTGATGGTCGCCCTCTTATGGTCGGAAGCCCCCTTTCGTTCCCCCTGCCAAGTGGCGGTGGGAATCTCGGGCGGGGTTTCCCGCGATTTTAGCGGCCGGGCACTGAGCCCTTGTCCCGCCATCAGCATTTCAGTATTACCAAACTTGTCCATGAGCACGATGCCCTGAGGCTTGTAGAGGATCCTTGGATTCGTAGGAGAGAGAATACCCGCTTCAGCGTATATTGTCGCAAGGAAGTAGTCCTCGCTCAAAGGCCAGGGCGTGGTGTATCTGGCCTCGAGCCCCCTTGCCCTGGGTTCCTCCCGGGGCAGGTTGTTGCCTCTTAGTATTTTTATCTGAGACAGGGCGCTATCGTCCTTGATGGACGTATCGATGAGTATGGGAACGCCAGGCGTCGACCCGTGATGTATGCCGGCGATGCCGATGTACTTGCCCGATGTATTGGGAATGGCGCGGATATGAAATTCAGCCCAGGGCCGTTCATATAGTTCGCCGGAGAGTACCCGGGTCTCGTCCTGGGTGGAAAAAGGCTGCGTATAATTGCCGTGGGGCGCCCGGGGGTCCCGCCCGTCTGGGGCGCAAGTCCACATGTGCTGCCCGGCGTTGAAGTCCCGGTCAATGTAGTCCCATCGCGTATACACCAGCATGCCGTCGTTGTTGACCGTGGGAAAGAACTCGGACGTTTCATGCCAGCTGATGGGATAGAGGTCGCTGCCGTCATCCTTCATGGAAAAGAGCGTGCCACAAGCCTGGGGTTTCCAGGATTGGCAGCGGGCCGATATCCACCTGCGCAGGGATATAAAGGCAATCCTGCCATTGGGCAGAAAACACGGGTCCCAGTCGGGAAACCAACAGTTGGTAAGCTGGCGGAGGCCGGAGCCGTCTACATTGCCCTTGAAAATATGGTATGAAGTTCTGTCACCCAAGCACTTGGCAAAGACCACTTCCTTGCCGTCGTAGGAAAGGTCAAAGTTAAACTGGTAATTCCCGGGGAAGTTCACGAGAAGTTTGCCCGCGTTGGGTCCGTTCTCGATTTTTGAATCCATAAAGAGCGGCCGGGTTTCAGGCTTGCCGGTCTTAAAGCCCGAAAGAACAAAAAGGCCGGGACGCTTGACCTCGTCCGTGGGTTTTTCCCCTTCAGGTGTTTTAAAATTGTATGTCTCCCAATCTTCCTTTGTCCAATCCCGTCCGAGTACAGAGTTAATTTGTCCCCAGGGAGCGGTTTGAAGAAGCCCCTCATAGCCTTCGCCTTTGCTAAACAGGATTTCATCGATGTCATTGAGTAGCGGATTGGCGAGGGCAACCTGCCGCTGGAGCGCCCGGGCCGCTTTAAATAGCGCGAGCCGCTGGGCGTCCGTAGCTGGGCTTTTTGCCAGGTCGGTTTGACGGGCAGCAGCTTCCAGTTGGGACAGTTCCTGCTCAGACTCTGCGAGATCAGGCGCGTTGCTCATGGCCTTTATATGCTCTAGCAGAGCCCGGGTTCGGCGAAGCACCACGTCCAGCGCGTCCCGGTCCGTATCCCAGATAAGCGAATGCCGATTCAGAATGTTTGAAGGGCTCACCCTCTCTTCAGAGAGGGCTTTCTGATCCTTGCGTTTTTCAATCTCGTTCTCAAGTTCCGCGTATTCCTGTTCCCAATGCTGCACCGCATAATCCGGAGCCTGCTTGAGCAAGTTTTCATCGGCAAACACAGAAGCCGCCAGCGCCAACATCATGACTATTTGTTTCATAAGATCATTTTCATTTCATGTTACTAATCCCTTAATTATCATTTCTTCTCTACGATTTGAATTAGCTGATATGCCTCAAACGGCTCAAAGTTGATGCTCAGACGATCGCCCTTGAGGGTCGCTTCCAACTTCCGCGT
>DMTJ01000292.1 GCA_003477185.1 Lentisphaeria bacterium | reverse complement strand
CTCCCGGGCTCTTGGTGGCGGAGTAGCAAGAGTGTATCGGGCGGGGTGTTGTACGACTGGGGCGTGCATCTGACGGAGTATGCGCTGCAATTGATTGACGATGAGATGGTGGAGGTGTTTGGGGTCGCCCACCGAGGACGCTGGAATAGCGAATGCAGCTGGGGAGAGGACACCAATGAAGATGAAGCCACAGCAGTGGTGCGCTTCAAAGGCGGTGCGATGTTCACCCTGCGGGTCTCGCAGCTCGAAGCTGAACCACCGGAGTTTGCTGTAAAAGTGACCGGCACGCACGGGTGCTATTCCTTCAGTCCTCATGGTGGCTACCGCGTGGTCTCCTTCCAGAATGGTGAGCGCTTCGAGGCCAACGGCAAGGAGCAGGAGAGTGAAGGCTGGCGGTACTATCAGAACGTCGCGGATCATCTCGTTGATGATGCTGCGCTGATTATTACTGCGGCTTGGTCTACCAGGCCCATTCATGTGTTGGATCTCGCCTGTCGGAGTGCGGCAGAGGGGCGCACGCTGCCCGTGGAAATTCCGTAGCATCAGGGCAAAATCGGTTTTCTTGTTTACTGAGAGAATCCACGACTTTGATTGGTAATCCGCACGCGCTGCGGTCTTGTTTCGACCCAGCGCTCCTTCCCCAAATTTGATCAGAGTCCTATGATAAAACGCATCTTCAGTTCCATATTCGGACCATCCGGCGAAGATGACGACGACGTCTCGAATGCGGAAATGAAAGAGATTGATGCTCGGGAGCCGGTGGATCGCCACAGCGCGCCGACCGTAGAATCCGAGCGCAACAAGGGCGAGCGAGTGAGGGTGCGCGAGTGGCGCCGCCGCAACTCCGGCGGCCCCGGCAAGCGTGTAGACATCCATGACGAAGAGTACGTGAAGGACGTTCCCCCCGACCCTGAGCGTGAGGGTAGAGACAGAGACGAGAAGGAAGACCGCAACGATGGCGAGCGCAGGCCCCGGCAAGATAGTGGCCGTAAGCCTAGGACGGATCCTGTGGATAAACCTCGGGAGAGGCGCGAGCGCAGTGGGGCGCGCCGCGAAGGCCAACGCGGTGGAGAGCGCCGTGGTGACCGCACTAGACCGCGCGAGGGTGACCGCCGTGAGGGGACGCTGCATGACGCAGAGACTAAATCAGGTGATGGCGAAGAGTGGTCTCCGGGCTCGGAGAAGCCAAGGCGCCGGCGACCATCGTCGGACCGGTCATCGTCGGAACGGCGTCCTGAGCGGAGACGGCGCGATGAGTCCGGCACGAGGGCAGTGGCGAAAGCTGCTCCCGAGCCGGTTGTGGTGCCGGAGCTTCGTGAAGTCGAGGTATGCGAGGGAAAGAGTCGCTTTCTAGATTTCGAGATTGCCCCAAAAGTTCTTGCGGGCGTGCAGGAACTGGGCTTTGAATACTGCACTCCAATTCAAGCAGAAGTGTTCCCACACGTGCTGTTGGGCAAGGATCTGACTGGCAAGGCGCAGACGGGAACGGGGAAAACCGCCGCGTTTTTGGTGTCCGCCCTGACTCATATGCTGAAGAACCCGCGGCGCAGTTCGCAAGCCGGGACCTGCCGCGCGTTGGTGATTGCGCCCACCCGCGAGCTTGCGATCCAAATTCACAAGGACGCCGAAGATATCAGCAAGTTTTGCGGCATGCGTAATCACGTGGTGTACGGCGGCATGGGGCATGCTGACCAACGCGATTTTCTGTCTGAGCCAGTAGATATTCTTGTGGGCACGCCCGGAAGGTTGCTCGACTATTCCCGGTCGCGACATTTGAATCTGGGCCACACCGAAATTTTGGTGATTGATGAGGCTGACCGCATGCTGGACATGGGATTTATTCCTGATGTGAAGCGGATCATCGGCCAATTGCCGGGCGAGAAAGATCGCCAGACGCTGTTGTTCAGCGCGACATTTACGAAGGCGGTCATTGAGCTGGCGAAACGCTGGCAAGTAGATCCGGTTCAGCTGGATGTGGAGCCGGAGAGATTGGTCACCGATCTGATCGATCAACATTTTTACATGGTTCAGGTCAACGAGAAAATCGCTTGTTTGGTGTGGATTTTGAAAACTGATACGCCGGGTCGCACCCTGATCTTCTGCAACCGTAAGGATACGACCATGCTGGTAAGTCGGCGACTAAAGGAAAATGGCTGTGACTGTGCTGTGTTGTCCGGTGATGTCGCGCAGCAGAAACGAGTCAAGATTCTGGAGGCTTTTCGCGAGGGCACCTTGAAGGTGGTTGTGGCCACGGACGTCGCGGCACGCGGGATTCATGTGGATGACATTTCACTGGTAGTAAACTATGACCTTCCCTATGAGTCCGAGGATTATGTCCATCGCATTGGCCGGACAGGCCGGGCGGGGAATCGGGGCAAGGCAGTTGGCTTTGTCTGTGAGTATGGCGCGTACATGGTGCCAGAACTTGAGGCGTCGCTGGATACCAAAATTGCCTGTTCGACTCCCCCGGATGAAGCTCTCTTCTTGCCGGAGCGTGCTCCCGTTGAGCTAACGAGACGTCGTCGTCGGCCGAGAAACCCCGGCGAAGAACGGAAGCGGCGCCCCAAGCCTCCAGAAGATGACCCAGCTGGCGCTTCGCAATCTGACGTTGAGAACTAGTCACACGCTGCTATAGTTCGCGCTTTTCCTTCTCGATTTCTACACTTGGAGTTTCCAATGGCCGGTAGTTCAAACAGAGGCAAGGCGGGCGATTCGCCGCTGTTCCTCGATAGTTTTATCCACGACTCTCACGAGAAGTACAAGCATACCTATCCACTGTTGGGCATTGGCCTTGCAGTTGTCATCGGCATTGCGTTTTTCATGACGTGGAGCGATGACTCAACGCGCACGGCGATTGGCGAGGCGCATTATGCCTTGCATGTCGCTCTCGAGAGCGGTGACGCGGACCTGGAAGGGGAGGTGCTGGCCGAAGAGAAAATCAAGGCTCTTGAAGACGTGATTGCGGTTCATTCCGGCAGCTTGGCGGCCCGGGACGCACAGTTTCATATAGCCCGCCTGAAGGTGGAGTCGAAAGATCCTAGTGGTCTGGCAGAACTTCGCGCCTGGAAGAACGAGAACAAGGATGCATTTCCGCTGTGGTCGATGGCTGCTCTGGTGGAAGCCAGTGCGTTGCTGGATAGCGGTAACTCCGCGGAAGCCGCTGAAATTCTGCTGACTTTCACCGAGAGTCTTCCCGAAGATTCTGCGAATGCGCGCCAGTTGCGGATGCGTGCCGCGAACGCATGGTTTCTTGCCGGAGAGGTCGAGACGGCGAAGAAGCAGCTGGGGCTGCTAACGGCAGAACTTGAGACTTTGAAGGAGAAGCAGGGGGACGACTTCAGCCGTGTTGAGAGCTTCCTGCTTGACGATGCGACTGATATGCTGGAACGCATTGACTCGCTCGACGTAGAGTTGCTAGCGCGCTTTATTAAGGCCGGCTCCAGCGAGGATATGCAATACGAGACTTATTTGCAGCGTCATCAGACTGAAGCCCCCGGTATGCCTAGCATCCCGGCGTCGGAGGACGCTAAAGAAGCTCCGGCAGTGGAGAGCAATTGATCACCG
>DMTJ01000163.1 GCA_003477185.1 Lentisphaeria bacterium | reverse complement strand
AGAGCCTTCCTCAATTATTCGAAATGGTCCCTGGAAGCTGATTCACTACTATGAAGACGGGCACGATGAACTCTATAACCTCGAGTCAGATCCAGGCGAACAGAACGATGTGATTGCCGAAAACCAACTACTGGCTGCTACGCTGCGCCAACGACTAGATGCCTGGTTGATTGAAGTCGATGCCAAGTTTCCGGTACCCGACTCTGCCTATGACCCGGATAAAGAAAAAGCCAGATTACATCAATTGAAGCACGAGTTGATGCCAAAACTTGAGGTAAGCCATGCCGCATACCTGCACCCGGATTGGCAGCCAAACGAAGACTGGTGGGGCAGCCAGGTTGTGATTGATTGAAGAAAAAATCAAGCACTGATGAACACCGATGGGCACTGATCACCAAGGCATCGGAGAAACCGCTGCTACTGGATGGTCAGGATGTCGCATTCAGGCCTGTCGTCTGCGTGGTCGATGATTGGTTCACCAACTATCGACTGGGACTGGTCGCCGAGGCCAGCCCGTCTGGGCGTGTCGCAGTCAAGCTGATTGGGGTTATTCATTTCGATCTCCTCTCGTGATTAATCACGGTAGCATAGGTGTCTTGTGTAGAAAGTCTGCGACTCTCTCGCTCGACACGGGAAAACGCGCCGCATCAATAGATTGCGAGAGCGGGCCAATCTCTATCACCAGTGCGTGAAGAAATCAGCGAAGGCGGTACATTCCCATCTCATTGTTGGGCGGCAGTCGCCACGACTACGGAATACTCCGGGAGCACGACAGATGGACATTCGACACGAGCCGACCGGACGCGGCGACCGAGCGCGCATTCACATTTCGGGTCTGGAGCGCGACTTGAGGATCCTGCACCTTACGGACAGCCATATGACCGAGGTAGATGATCGCGACCCCGAAGCAGTCCCGTATAGCCAGAGTCGCGGGCCAGGACTCTTCTTCAAACACACGCCCAATGGCGAATCGACGCGCGAGGTCTTCGACCGAACGCTGAGCGAAGCGCGTGAACTGGGCGTAGACGCCGGCGTACTGACTGGCGACATCATTGATTTCCCGGCATGGGCGGGCATCGAACACGTCGAACTCGGAATGAAGGCTCTGGGCGCACCGACTCTGTTTACGCCTGGGAACCACGACTGGCATTTCCAACATTTGGCCTGGTCCGACGCCGTTCGCCAGGAGTACTACCCGCGTCTTCACCGGCTGACGGGCGGCACGCCAGCTTGCCAGTCAATGGAACTGGGCGGCGTGCGTCTGATCGCGCTGGACAACAGCACCTACCAGATCAGTCTCGAACAGCTGACGTTTCTGCGCCGCGAGCTTGCCACCGGGCAGCCGTGCCTGCTGTTCATTCATATTCCAATTTGGATCGAATCCCTCGCACCGGCCGTGCTGAGGAGCTGGGGGGCACCGATTATGATGGCTAGCCCGCACGGCTGGACGGCGGAGAAACGGGAGCATTGGCAAGTCGTGGGCAGCGACCCGAGCACCCTCGCGACGTATGAACTCCTGATGCGAGGCGAAAGCAAAAACCTGGCCGGCATCTTCTGTGGCCACGTGCATTTTGAACACACCGACGCCTACCGTGAGGAGCGCGTCCAATACGTGTCTGAGGCCGGGTTCTCGGGCGGCTACCGGATTATCGACTTGCTGAAGTAGCCCAAACACTCAGGTCTGCCAGTTGAACTTCGCTCGCGTCAAGGTTCTACCGTCGCACGGCTGAAGATCGGGTATCGCGAGCAAGGCCCGGCCTCGGCTGGTGCACTTGAGTCTCCCGCGTTTCAGGGAAGCGCCAACGTCGCAGCCCTGACTGCTGGCTTAGCACCATAATTCGAGAAAAGGAGTTCAGGACATGGCACACGCCGTGTCCCGAACTCCCGGCCGCAGACACCGCAAGGCGCGCGGCTATGGGAGGATCATGCTACAACTTGGCGATATCGTCAAGGCGGATAATCGATTGCAAGGCTAGTCTATCAGCATCGTATCCAAAGGAGAAAGAGATGGCTGTCGAACAAGCATACAAACTGGCGAAGGAACGCTATGCGGCCTTCGGTATTAATACGGACAGAGCCATCGAGAAAGCACTGGCACTGCCTATTTCCCTGCACTGTTGGCAGGCAGATGACGTGGTTGGCTTTGAAACCAAGCCTGAAGGGCTGGCCGGTGGCGGCATCATGGCAACAGGAAACTATCCCGGCCGTGCCCGCAATGGCGAGGAGGCCCGTGCTGATATAGCCAAAGCGATGTCGCTGATTCCCGGAACCCAGCGTTGCAATGTGCATGCGCTCTACTACGAAGCCGATCATTATGTCGATCGCGATGAAATGACGCCTGCCGGTTTCCAGAAATGGATGGACTGGGCGAGCAAAGAGGGCATCAAGCTCGATTTCAACCCGTCATTCTTTTCCCACCCGAAAGCCGAAGACGGCTTCACCCTCTCAAACCGTGACGACGAAATCCGGGCCTTCTGGGTGAAGCACGGCCAGGCATCCCGCAAAATCGCCGAGGCGATGGCAGAGGCGCAGGGCTCCCCGTGCCACGTCAACTGGTGGACACCCGATGGTGCTAAGGACATCCCGGCTGACCGCTTTGGGCCGCGCGCCCGCATGGCGAAATCCTACGACGAGATCATGGCCGATGATTCGGTTGATAAAGCCAAGTGCGTCGACTTTATCGAAAGCAAGCTCTTTGGGATTGGCTCGGAAGAATATGTGGTCAGTTCCGCCGAGTTCTGCGCGGATTATGCCCTGAGCCGCAAGATTGGCCTTTGCATGGACATGGGGCACTTCCATCCCACCGAAACGATTCACGGCAAGATTTCCAGCCATCTGCAGTTCATGGATCAGATATTGCTGCACGTGAGCCGTCCGATCCGTTGGGATTCCGATCACGTTACGCTGTTTAATGACGACCTCAAAAACGTCTTTCTCGAAATTCAGCGCGGCAATGTCTGGGATCGCGTGATCATTGCGCTCGACTTTTTCGACGCCTCGATCAACCGTATCGGTGCCTACGTGACTGGCACCCGTGCCGCACGGAAGGGCATTCTCTATGCCCTACTGGACCCGACCGAACAGCTTCAGTCCTATGAGTTGGAAGGAAAAAACGCGCATCGCCTCGCCCTGATGGAGGAGTTCACGTCCATGCCATTCGCCGCTGTTTGGGACATGCTCTGTGAGAGGACTGGCGTGCCAGTTGGTGCCGCTTGGTTGGCTGATATGGAAGCCTACGAGACTGACGTCCTTTCGCTACGCAGCTAGAGAGCCATTGGCGCGTTGCCCCGGTAGCTGCCAGAAGATCTTCGGCAACTGATCGTGCCTTTCGCCGGGGTAGAAAGGCTCGGTGGCATGCGGCCCCACGGTAAATCAACGTCGCGGGCCTCTTCCCGCACCACATCTCAAACATACAGAGCAATCATAAACCTAGGAATGTGAATTCTAATGAGTGTACTGATGAC
>DMTJ01000435.1 GCA_003477185.1 Lentisphaeria bacterium | reverse complement strand
GTCCACAACCATTTCAATCAGGAGCGCCACTTCTACTCACGAGATAATTTCAAGCTCAATCGAACCGCTGCTCTTGCTGAGTGGCGCCAACTATTGAGCGCATAGATTTAGGCTGTGCCACCAATCTGATGCTTGTTCTCATTAATTTGGTAGCTGCCTCTAATAGCTTCAGTGTAAGGTGATACGCTGGTCTAATCTCAGGGACGCTAATACGCCTTCGAACACAGCGATGCCGTTGATTATATCTTCTATCGATATTGGAAATGCGCCGCGGGACTGGATTGCCTCAGCAAAGGCTTCGAGTTGCTTGCGTTCAGTCGATATATTGGGAAATGACCATTCTTGGTGTTTTCCCTCGACAGACTTCCATATGAGATCGTTGGTGCCACGTAGCTCTAACCAGCCCCTATCACCAAAGACCTGCATACGGAAGATTGGCGCTGTCGCCGTCATGGTCGTGACGTAGCCCGTGGCTCGACTGTCGAACTGAAGTAGCATAGATGTGATGTCATCATGGTCGATCTGATGCACGAGACGGTCACTTTGCGCGACGACGGACGTGACCGGGCCTAATAGATGGATCATAGTGTCGATCACATGAATACCGGCAGCGGCTAACCCCCCTGCGGGACTTTCACCCGGAGCGACGCGCCACATGTCAGAGGTGTAGATCTCACCAAAGCCAACATGGCTGCTCATGTTGCCTTCGATATGGAGGATCGTACCCAGATCGCCGCTCATGATCATGGTTTTCATGCGCTCCACAGCTGGTAGAAAACGGCGGTTATGGCCTGCAGCAAAGACGATTCCCTCATTCTTGACCTTCTGCAGAGCTGTCTTGGCATCGGCCAGCGTCAACGCAATGGGCTTTTCGCAAAACAGATCTTTTCCAGCCTGTGCAACCTGAATTATCTGATCTTTGTGCTGCGAATGGGGCGTCGCCAGAACGACGCCGTCGATCTGTGGATCAGAAAGGACAGTTGGCAAATCATCGCTCAGGGCGATGCCTTGCGCCGCACACCACCCAGCGGCCTTTGCGGGTGACCGGGCAACAGCTTGAGTGAATATCACCGACTTAGATATCCCCTGAACAGACTTTACGAGAATGCGACCCCAACGGCCCGGTCCAACAAGCGCAAGACGTTGCATAATTCGTCCCTTTCAAGGTTCGGTTCGGCTACTGTTTAGGTGCGGGCGTACTGAATTCTAAGCGTAGTTAAAGGCGATATCTTTTGCCCCTTCCCAAAGTATCAAGTTGCCGAGCTTCATCAAGTTTTCATGGCCCGACGTCAGCGTGATAAAGTGGTTACCAGCTAGCTGACCCATCTTTGAGGAAAAATCGACCCCACCGTATGCAAGGAGGATCTCCGTCTCGCTGATCCCGCTGGGATAGAGGATGATTTGACCGGGAGCTGGGTGGCTGGTATGATTTTCGTAGCTGACGCCGAAATCGCGATCTCCCAGAGGAATCCAAACGCCTTCGCCTGACCAACGGACATGGACGAGTTGGCCTAGGAACGGCATGGCAGCCTCAAAGGCGGCACAGGTCTTGGGTGCAGCTTCCGTCTCTAAGCGTGCGTCGAAGCTATACGGGCCAGCGCTGATTTTAAGTAGTGTCATATTTTTTATCCTTTTTTGGTTAGGTGAATCGGGTCATAGAAAACGCCTCTAAGTCTTGTCTAAGCCGGCCAGAGAGAGCTGCGGCCGCCGCTTCGCGACCCATGAGCGGGCCAAGTGTATAGCCGTTGGCTGTAGCCGCGACAGTGATACCGTCGAAGCCTGGTAAAGGGCCTATCAGCGGAGCGCCGTCTATATCGATATTCATCGCAGCCCAGCTACGGATGACCTGTAGGCTTGCCACTTGTGGCACTGTGTGTGCCGCAACCCAAAGGTTGCCTTCCAGACTTTCCGGCAAAATTTCCGATTGTCCGGACGTCCCGGTGGCAGCTGGCCACGCCCCCCCAATGATCAAGGAACCTGAAGCATTTTGTTTCATAGTCAGGTGCCGGTCGGCATGCGCAAGCAAGCAAGGCACAAGCGGCGGGGCTGGAGCCGTAACAATCATCTGCAAAGGCGCGCCACGAATGGGAAGGCTGGCACCCAACATCTGTGCGATTTGGAAGGACCATCCCCCTGCAGCGATCATAATGCGTTGCGCAGAAACTTGGCCACGAGGCGTATCGACGATATAGTCTTGGCCTTCCCGAACAATTCCTGAAACGGGGGCGAATTCCTCGATCACTGCACCTGCTGCGCGGGCCGCTTGTGCCAAGGGGGGCGTCGCCGCGAGCGGATTGATCTTGCCTTCACCGGGGCACCATGCAGCAGCAATAATGGCATCAGAAATCGCGGGAATTATTTTGCGGATGTCATCAGCACCAATTACCTGTGTTTGGATCCCAACGCGCGCCTCTGCTGCCACCTTCGCCTCAAGAAAGGAAATCTGCTTGGAGTTTTCCGCAACCATCAGGCCACCTGTTATGGCCATCTCGAAGTTTGCCCCAAGCTCCTTTTCTAGGCCTTGCCAAAGCGCAATTGATTCTTGTTGCAGCGGCAAAGTACGCAGCTGTAAGCTGCCATCACCAACCGCTTTGTTGCCAAAGTCCCAAGACAAGAGTTGCAAATGCAAACTGCCAGCGTTGCCGCCTGAGGCCTCGCCGTTTACCTGTCCGCGATCCAAGCAAATCACCGATGCACCAGCCCGCGCCGCAAAGAGTGCGGCAGAAATGCCTGTTACGCCTGCGCCGATAACAACGAGGTCAGCGGATTTAAGTGCAAGGGGACGATCCAGCTGCCGACCCGGCCGCATTGCAGGCGCGCTTTCACTGTGACCACCCCATTCAGGTTTTTCAGCGCTCAGGGCTCCAATCGATACAGGGCGAGCGGGTATCTGCGGCGCGAAGAGCGCTTCAGGGGATGTCGCGTATCCTGCTTCATCCAGTAGCCGTAGCGCTTGGGGTAAGCAGTACCGACCTTGGCACCGGCCCATGCCGATCCGCGTCAAACGTTTCAGAACAGCGGGGTCATGGGCACCTTCGGCAATTGCTTGGCAGGCAGTTGTAGCACTCACATATTCACAGCGGCATAGGATCGTCGCACCGGTTGGCGTCATCCGTTCAGGCGCACGATAGAGATCCCATAGTGCAGATTGGAAGCGATTGGCTCGCTCAAGGTTCTGTCTCGGTTTGGACAGGTCGCCAGGATCGGTGCGACCAATGTAATCCAGCGCACCAGCGGCACTCAGCTCACCTTGACACAAAGCAATCTCTGCGCCTCCAAGCCCACCTGCATCGCCGGCGATCCAGACGCCCACAATCGGTGTACGCCCATCGATTGTGCGCTCAGGGCGGATATGGCCCAACGCTGGGTCGGTGATGATCGGCACACCAAGGAGGCGCGCTAACTCCAGTTGCGGCGCAAAACCGTCGCCCGCTGCTACAATGTCGGCATCAAACCGGCGGGTACGGCCTGTTCCTATAGCGCGTAGTTCAGCACCATTGGCACGGTCATCGCCATAGACCTCAGACAGTTCC
>DMTJ01000390.1 GCA_003477185.1 Lentisphaeria bacterium | reverse complement strand
CCCTCAGCGAGGGACTGGGGGCCGACCACGCCGAGTGCCAGTTCGAGCTTGTGCAGCTCGCTGTCGCTCTTGTGGTGCAGCGAGATGGCTGTGTAGAGCCAGCCTGCGTAGGGACGGTCGTCTTCGATCAGCGCGTTCTGGCTGATGTCTTCCGGAGTGTATATCTCCTGCCCGAAGGCGAGCCCGATATTGTTCGTGAACCCGTCTCGGTCGAGAAACCAGCACAGGTCCTTGACCTGCTGTGCCCAGTGTGGAAGCTTGAGTGCCTCGAGATCTGAGGACAGAAATGATGCCCGTGCGCCATTAGTGTAGTAACGATCGGTATCGGAGAAGAGGTCGTTCTCGAAATAAAACGAGAACGCGAGCCGGTCGTTGGGTGGCTCTACTTCATCGCTAATGGCTGCGAGCGAGGCGGTTGCCAGGGCCAGAAGTGCGAGCAGTGGCGTGCGAATCACTCGGTGGTCTGAAAGTCGTCAGGAAGCGCGTCATCGCCTTGGGCCGGGTCTGCCGCTGGGGCTGGCTCTTCCTGGTTCTCGGTCTGCTCGGGGGCAGGAGCGGGAGCTGCTGCTGCCGGCGGGGGATTCGCCGTGGGCGGGAGTTTGATGGGGTCAATGCGCCCACTTAGCTGAAACTCAAAGTCCCAGTTTTCCCGTTCCTGCACCTTATAAACGAGGCCGATCTTATCGGGTCCTGAGTAGATCTTCTCGGCAAAGGCCGGGTCGAAGGCGTTGCGTCCTTCGGCCATTCCTAGGCACTTGCTGCCGCCGAGCAAGTAGTCGTACTTGCTGATGCTGCGGCCCTTCTGGAGCACAACGGTGATTACCACGAAGGTTTCGCCCGATTGTAGCTCCGGCTCTGGGCCGTAGCCGTCCGCCTCTTTCCAGTCCCAGACGATTTCGCTCTGGGTCTTGAAGGAAATGATTTTACCGCAGCGAATCGTTACTGGGAAGGTAGCCAATGCCTGGTAGGCCATTGAGAAAAGTAAAACAGTCAGCACATAACGTGTCATGGAAGGCGCTCCAAAATCGTAAATGAAACAGATGCGAAACTATGCACCCATTCAGAACGAAAGCGACCGCTCCGCGCGCAGGAGGGCGATGGCACGTGCGCGCCGCGCGGATATAGTTAGCACTCACAGGCCGATCAGCCCATGCACCCGCCACGGAGAACCATGACCTACCCGCACTTCGACCGCGATCGCTTACGAATCCGGCCTCTTCGCGATCGCGCAAATAAGCTGCGGATTGCCGATATGCACGTCTTGCCAACGGCTGCTCCGCGGGATCTGAGTGGGGCGCAGAGGGCGACGATTGCGGAGACAGCCGCACGCATTCGGGCGGCACGGGCGGCGGATCGTCCTGTGATCCTGGCGTTTGGCGCTCACGCGATCAAGAATGGACTCGGCCCGGTGCTGATTAACCTGATTGAGGCGGGGCACGTCACGCATCTTGCGACCAACGGCGCGGGTGTGATCCATGACTGGGAGTTTGCCTTTCAAGGAGAAAGTAGCGAGGACGTGCGCGAGAATGTTGCTCGTGGCCAGTTCGGGATTTGGGAGGAGACGGGCCGCTATATCAATCTTGCGCTCGCGGTCGGCGCCTGGGAAGGCCGCGGCTACGGGGACTCGGTCGGGGCGATGATCGAGCGAGACGGCTTGCTGCTTCCGGACCTCGCGCAGTTAGAGCCAGGGGATGGGGCCGCGCGCGATCTGGCTGCGTACATGCAGCGCTTTTCCCTTTCCCCGGGGCCGTTGCGGATTCCGCACCCGGCAAAGCAGTACAGCGTGCAAGCTGCCGCACACAGGCTTGGAGTGCCGTTTACCAGTCACCCGATGTTCGGGCACGATATCATTTACTGTCACCCGATGAGCCATGGGGCCGCGATTGGGCGTACCGCAGAGCGCGACTTCCTGTCTTTCGCGAACAGCGTGAATGATCTCGAAGGGGGTGTCTACCTGTCGGTAGGATCGGCTGTGATGTCGCCGATGATTTTCGAGAAATCTCTGTCAATGGCACAGAATGTGCAGTTGCAGGCAGGCGCGCGAATTGAGAACCATTTTATGGTGGTGGTGGATCTGGCGGATGCGCCATGGGATTGGCAACGGGACGGGGAGCCGCCTCCGGAGCATCCCGCATATTACTTGCGATATTGTAAGACATTCAACCGCATGGGCGGGACGATGCGTTACCTTTCTGCGGACAACCGCGACTTTCTACTTTTGCTGACCCAAGCCCTGGAGGTCACCTCATGAGCGACATTGCTGACGACTTGATCGCCCGCTACCCAGCGTTGGTAGCCGTGCGAGAGCCGCTGCTGGAAGCGGCAGAAATGCTGCTGACATGTTATCATGCGAGCGGCTTGATTATGACCTGTGGGAATGGTGGCAGTGCTGCGGACAGCGCGCACATCGTGGCTGAACTGCGCAAAGGCTTTCTGTCGATGCGGCCGCTGACGGCAGAGGAAACAGCCCGCTTTGCCTCTTTATCCGCCGAGGATCAGGCGCTTTATGCGCGGTTACAGCGCGGAATCCGGGCGGTGAACTTGGCAGAGGCTAGCGGGATCAATACCGCAGTGGCGAACGATCAGGGGGCGGTCGGGGCGACGGCGGGAGCGCAGTGCAAGCTTGGCGCGGTCGGGGTGGCGATTTCTGGCGGCGTCACCACCCATGGCTTCTCGCTGAATGTGTCGCGGAGGTGAGCCCGGGGCTGCGAACTGCTGGCAACCACCGCGCGCCCGCTGAAGGCC
>DMTJ01000097.1 GCA_003477185.1 Lentisphaeria bacterium | reverse complement strand
CGAAGCGAGATTAACTCGCGGAGCACGCGCGTATTTTCCTCTACCCGGCGCTCCGGCCCGAAGGGTGGCTTCCAAGTCACCGTGACCAGCCCGCGCCCGGCGCGAATCTCGGTCCGGCTGAGTGAACGAAAGGCGACCGCCCGCGCATGCGGGTCGATGTAAAGCACCGCCGGCGTCAACAACCCGAGCGCAAAGGCTCCCATGACCAAGGGCGCCCATTCCAGCGCCACAAACGGGGCCAGTACGCCAAACACGAAGGCCACAACCAGCGGAAGCAGAATAACCACCTGTGCGAGCCGCGGCCGCGCACCGATCGAGACTTCGGCATGCCCCTTGACTACCTTTACGGAGAATCCGTAGGTATCCTTCATTTTAGGAGAAGGCGCGGGTTCTTTGCCCTGCTGCAGCCGCGACGCCAGCGTCTCCAACAGCTCCTTGGGCCGGCGCAATTGGGTGCTCTCCGCCGCTGCGTCATGCAGCTCGCATTCAAAAAATGCAGCCAAGCCCTCTGCCAGCCGCCGGGCTTCGGGATACTCGTACAAGGTTCCGAGCCGATGCTCCACGCCCTCCCCTTCCAACTTAATCGGGTAGCCGCCGTCCCGCGCTTCAATCCACACCCGGCTCGGTTCTCCCAGTGGGCAACGCTGACGAAACAACGGAAACGGGAATCCTAGCGACTGCTCCATCTCCCCAGCTCCTCGGTCCAACTGCACACCTAACCGAAACAAAAGGACTAATACTCCCAGTCCCCCGCAGGCGGCCCCGCCTAGGACCAGCAGCGCTGCCTGAAAGCCCGATGGCTTACCCATCGCCAACACAACGACAGCACCGAAAGCTAGAGCAATGAGAATCGTGCCGCCAAATCGCCGGACCCGATGCAACGGGTCCACGCGAAACCGCACCCGCTCCTGCTCAATTTCCACTGACACCGCCATTTCAGGCGATTCCTGCTACAGAAAACTGCCGATACGCCTCGTACATCACGATGGATACCGCGTTTGCCAGGTTGTGGCTGCGCGCATGCGCGCCAGGCATCGGTATCGCATACAACTGATTCTCGTACGCCTCGTAGAAAGACTCCGGCAGCCCGCTTCCTTCATTGCCAAACACCACCGTGTCTCCCGGCTTAAATTCCCAGTCGAAATAGCTGCGCGTCGTCTTGGTCGACGAAAACATCAACCGAGCCGGCTCCACGTCAGCCAGAAACGCCTCCCAGCTGGGATGCACTTTCCAAGAGAGATGCTGCCAGTAATCCAGGCCAGCACGCCGAATCCGCTGCTCGGTCAGCTCAAAGCCAAGCGGTTCAATCAGGTGTAATCTCACATCCAGGCACACACACAGCCTGCCGATCGTTCCCGTATTTTGCGGGATCTCCGGCGCTACCAGTACAACATCAAGATCCATCAGTCACTGCATTCGAATCGGAAAACACTACCTTTTCCCTCATCATCTCTAAATCACCCCGGGACCATTCCATAGAATCCGCAACCCTACCCCTCGATCAGGCGGAAACAAGCCCCGACTCGTTTCGTGCTGCCTGCTTTCCCGACGCCACCGCCGAGCAGTGGGACGATTGGCGCTGGCAGATGCGCAATCGGCTCCGCACTCATGCGGAGTTCGCACCTATCTTCACCCTCACGGACGATGAGACAGCAGCGTTGCGGAGTCCGCAACGCACGTTCAGCACCGGCATCACCCCGTACTACGCCTCCTTGCTCGACCGCGACAATCCAGATTGCGCACTCCGCAAGACCATGATTCCGACGATGGCCGAGACGGTCATTGATCCGCATGACATGGTCGATCCGCTAGCGGAAGACGAGCACGCACCCGTACCAGGCATTGTGCATCGCTATCCGGACCGGGTCTTGTTTCTGGCCAACGACGTTTGCCCGGTCTATTGCCGCTACTGCACGCGATCACGGATCGTTGGCGGAAACGCGCCGTTTAGCGTCGCCCGGGCGCGGTGGCAAAAGGGGATCGACTACATCGCTGGCAACCCAGGGATTCATGACGTGCTCATCTCGGGAGGCGATCCACTCATTCTCAGCGACGATCGCCTCGAGTGGCTGATCTCGCGCTTGCACAAGATTCCGCATTTGGACTTCATCCGCCTCGGGACCAAAGTCCCTGTGGTCTTGCCCCAGCGCATCACCCCTGCCCTCACCCAGATGCTGGCGAAGTACCATCCCTTCTACCTCAGCGTGCACGTCACGCATCCGAGGGAGCTTACTGCCGAGTCCGCACGCGCCTGCGCCGCGCTGGCCGACGCTGGCATTCCGCTGGCCAGCCAGACCGTGCTGCTGCGTGGGATCAACGATAACGTGGAGACCATGCGCGAGTTAATGCGCGGGCTGCTGCGGGTTCGGATCCGGCCGTACTACCTGTTGCAATGCGACCCGATTACCGGCTCGAGTCATCTGCGCACTTCGCTGCGGAGCGGGCTGGATATCATTCGCGGACTGCGTGGCCATGTCAGTGGCTACGCGATTCCTCACTACATTGTCGATCTTCCAGGCGGTGGCGGCAAAATCGCGCTGACGCCGGAGCATATCAATGGCTACGAAGATGGTGCCTGGCTAGCCACCAACTCACATGGGGTCTCCGGTTTTCGCTATCCAGACCCGGAAGGCCTGCCGCTTTACCCGTAATTGCTGCGCAAGGGTTCTACGCGCTCCGTGCACGCGTAGGCTGTGTACGGGGACGAGCAGGAACATCCATCCGGCTCAAGCAAAATGACCCGCGAGCGGGGGCTTCCAGCGTACGTTGGCACGCAAATTAAAACTGGGGTGAGTGACGAGATTTGAACCCGCGACCTCCTGGGCCACAACCAGGCGCTCTAACCAACTGAGCTACACCCACCAGCTAGGGAAGCAGCGCGGAACCTAATCGGGAATTGGCACTTTGCAAAGGCCGATACTCGAATTTTTCTCTGGTTTTGCCTGCGATGAATTCGATCGAGCTCAATACTGGGCCAGCATTGAGGGAAACCCAAGTAAAAAGGACAGCCCCCTGTCCGCGAGGAAGGATCTCTTGGGGGCGAGCGCTCGTAGGCACGGGATAGTGGTCATTCCGATTATCCGACAGTCGGTCCGATCAGACTGATCAGTCCGGTAGATTCTCCCTCTCTTCATGCGCCAGGCAGGTCAATGAAAGCCGGGACACAAGCTTTGTACTGGCCCTAGGCCAAGCTCAGAGAATACCGCTTCTGTTTGAGCTGATCCAAGATCATCATGGCCCCGGAGCAGTGACCACAGCGCCGGCAGTCGCTGGGGAAAGAGAAGGGCAGAGAGATAGGCACGAGTTTTGATTTTTCTGTCTCCCATCTTCCTGCCCATTCTTAAGTCTCATTCCATCTTCCGCAGAACAGGGCTACGGCATGCTCCGTCGGACTTCGGCGGGATCAATCCCACGGGCGCGCGCTTTGCTCTCAAAGCTGGGGTCGGCCATGTCGAGCGGAAAGGTGATCTGGCAGACGGACGAGTGGCTGATCAGACTGGTCCCGCATGGAGTCTTGACCAAAAAGTCCTGCTGCCCAATCCCGATGCCGGTTGCCTCGAGGTCTGCGACCGACTCATCTTCCACATGCGCGAAGTAGCCGGTCGTCGTGCCTGAACGATGATAGTCGTCTCCGCATTGCCAGGTGAGGCCGTAGAGGGCGGGCGCATAGACGGTTTTCTCGCTGCCGTTGTCATAGAACAACTGGGTCGGGCGCAAGGCTGCGGACTGCGCAAAAAGCATGCCGGCTAGTTTGGCAAACCCAATAAAGCGCAACGCGGTGGGCATGCTCTCTTTGTCCGCGTCAAACACCGCCAAGGCCCCAAGATGCGTGAGGGAGCCGTTGCAGAATACACCCTCAATATCCGGCTGAATGGAGGTTTTTCCTTCGCTCAACTGCCCTTGCCAAACAAGAGCGGCTCGCGGCCGATAGGGGCTCTCAGGCGCAAGTAAATGGCGCAAGTTGGTCAGTAACAACTCGCCGGGGGCTGGATGCTGTTCCTGCGCGGCTCGCGCCATGCACAGCAGATGATGGAAGCGCAGGCGCTCGGGCCAGTCCAGTTCCCCCGCCCGTTCGGCGAGTTTGGCCTGTTCATCCGGGTCGTGAGTCCAGTAGGAAATCTGTAGGTCAACGGCCCGTTTGAACAAGGGCGAGCCTTCAACTGGACGGACGGCCGCAGCAGCTTCCTCCGGCCTAAGCTGCCTCCGGAACAGTCGATCGATGATACCCATGGCGATCG
>DMTJ01000169.1:2444-4464 GCA_003477185.1 Lentisphaeria bacterium | reverse complement strand
CGGAGGTGCAGTCGCCTTTCCGCGGTATCACTTGGGCGACTCATACAGCCCTGGCAGCTACCTGCGCGGCCTGGAACACAGCTTCAAGGCCATGCGCAAACGCTTTTCTGCACAGCTTAACCTGCAGCCTGAAGGCCACGCCGTAGACAAAAAATTTCCGAATCTGGTGCTAGTGCCCGAGGATGCCTACTTCAGCCTGATTGACGGGACCATCACGTGGGTGTCCTATGGCCAGCGGCAAACGATCACCCTCGATCGTGGGTGCACCTACATGTATCCGTCCGGCTTTCGGATACACTTGGAGAAGCATCCGGATGCGCCATCCTGGCGCTTGGTCGGTACCCGGGCCAACGGCACGTTCTGCCACAAGCCCTGCACCGTATCCGGCGGCGGAAAGTCTGAGATTTCCAAATCTTACGCAGACTGCTTCGTCTACTCATCCTTTTTCTTGCGCAACTTCGAAGAAGACATGAAGCTGGTAGACGAGATTATCCGACGCGACTACAGCGATCGCTTCGATCCTGATATCGATCAGAAATCAAAGCACCGCGCGCTACTCAGCCCGGACCGCTCGCTGGGGTCGGTCATTAAACTACTGACCCCGGCGGAGCCAGACTTCCGGCCTGAGTACAACGAGTGGTTGCGCAGCATTCCAGACCACATTCGCGCGCTCGTTTTCTTCGTAAAGCGGATGTATCGGCCGGAATGGGGCGACAACTGGCAGACACCGTTCTCGACGGATCTTGTCAATGGAAACCCAGGGCTGGAACTAAAGTATAATCACCGCAAGGTGGTGACCATTCATGCGCGTGTCGGCCTCGTCGCCGACGGCGGCTGGCGAACCTACAAGCTACGCCAGGACTTCATTGCGGCCGACAAGCTGCAGACCGAGGACGACATCAGCGCCTCAGTCGTAGTGCCCTCTCGGTGGCTGGGACAGGATGAGAGTGGGACTGGCCACGGCTCTCGCAAGCTGGTTGAGAACTGCGAGTATCGCTTTTTTCAGCGACCAGATGAGGCGATCAATCGTGGTTTTGATAATCAGGCAGAGCAGGACCTGTCGAGCCCATACACCTTTCTGAGCAACTACGAAGCTCTCCCCGCCGAGCGCGCCCGCGACTTTGTCTCCAATACCGTGGAGTTCTTTGACTTCACTGCCCCCATGCGCGAATTCATCAGCGGTGTTGCAGACTCTCCTGATGGCCCGAACTACTTCGCACTCGGGACGCATCCACGCGTTTTGGATGACGGGACTCGTACCAAGAACCCGCGCTACCTGCAGTTGCGGCCCGATCTCAGCCGCCCGGCCGGCCGCTATATGGCCGAAATGGCCGTACGGTTGAAGAGCCAGCTCGGTCCGGATGATCCGATGACCATGCCAGTGGACTCGGTCCTGTGTGGGCGGCGTAATAATCCACCGGAGGGCAAGGTTCGCGCTCTGGCTGTGTACAGTCCGATTCACTACCAGGAATTGCCTGAGCTGTTCATGGACTTCATCTGTAGTCTGACCGGAAAATCACCGTCCACCACTGGCGCGGGCAGTGAAGGTGCCTTGACCAAGGCCCCCTTTAACTGCCTGCCGCCGATCGTGGATCTGAACAACGCGCTGGTCTCCTACATCCTCACTGGTGATGCTGGCTTCAGCAGTTCTGCCGGTCACGTCGGCCCGGACTATCGCGTGGACCACGACATCAGCCTGCTGATCCCGGAAATCTGGTGCCGCATGAGCCCGGAAGAGCGCGAGCCAACGTACATGATCGCCAATGATTTTCTGGAGCGCGTCGAAGACTTCGAGCATGCAAGCAAGCAAGTTCCCGCTAGCCGCCTTGGCTGGCGCGTCACCGAAAAGTTCCTCCGCTACTATCTGGGGCGGATGTTTGATACCCCGACAGCGGTGTTCCCACCTGAAATGTTGCGGCCTGAGACTCAGGACTTGCAGGTCTTTGTCGACGGCATCGCAAACATTGTCGAGACCCAGCAGCGCGTTGCGGCTCTCTACTTCGAAGACGGCGGCATCGAG
>DMTJ01000169.1:0-2439 GCA_003477185.1 Lentisphaeria bacterium | reverse complement strand
GTGCCCGCCGTTGCGCGCGCTACTCACCATAATGGCCCACGGCGAGTGGGAAGGAAACGACGTCCACGCTCCCGAAGTTCGCAGCATGTTCAGCCGCGACTACCTACTGAATTCAGACTGGTATGCAGCCAGACTGGATGCCCAGCAACGCATCGAGACCGCCCGCCTCGAGCGCGGGATCAAATATCTGAAGCGGGTGGCCAATCGCCGTGCCATCTCTACAGACGACGCAGCTGAAATAAAACAACGACTCGGCGTCATCCGGGCTCAGCTCAAGCAAGTCAACAGTGCTGCCTACCGCGAGGACCTAGTCGGTGCCTTGGGGGTCGATCCTTGGCTAATGAGCGAGGAAAAGTAGCGACAAGCCAGCCAGCAAGCGCCGTGATCCGCAGGCAGGCAAGTCGCGTAAATTCGCATCAGGCGCTTCCTGCGCACTTCGCAACCAACCCACCAAGACCAGCGAACTGCCCCGGTATTTGTTGCATACCGCGATGTTTCCCATATAATACGGTAGCCATAGGTGGCCCCGCAAAAATCGACTCAAAACCGCCCAGATACCTGCGCAAATCGGAATCCCATGAGAGCTTTCTTTTTCCTCCTGATCGTCGTCCTCCTCGCCGCGTCCTCCTGCCGTCACCTTCCCGGTGTCGACAAAAATGCAGAAGTACGCAAAATTCCAGAGAACCAACGTCGCATGGTTCCCGCACCTTCCGTAATCGCAGATACCTCGTTCGAAGAAGAGGAATCCCCAATCAGCCACGGGGATCACGAGCTTGAGGTGGCAGGAAATGACCTGCCCCAGACAGATAGCCCCTTCATCATCAGCACTGAAAGCATCAACGACGACTTCGAGTCGATGCCTGGTCCAGGCTCTGTGAACAAGATGCCGTCCGCCACTGCGCTGGCGCAGCAACGCCGCATGTTTGGCCCTATCTACTTCGCCTACAATCAGAGCATGATCGGCGACGAAGGCCAGGGGCACCTCAAGCGTCTTGCTGGCTATCTCGAGAAGTACCCGCAGTTCTATGTGGCAATCGAAGGCCATTGTGATGAGCGCGGCAGTTCCGAGTACAACCGGGGCTTGGGCGAACGTCGTGCCATCGCCGTACGCAGCTATCTCAGCAAGCTCAATGTAAAATCCGCACGGATGAATACGGTGTCCTACGGGGAAGAAAAGCCTGCAGTTCCCGGGACCGGTGAGTCTGTATATATCAAGAATCGCCGCGCTGAGCTGTTCGTTTACCAGCCACAGTCTACCCCTTGATTGTAGCGGGGAAGCCCGCCCGGCTGGCGAGCACCGCACCATAATTTATGCCGCTGGCCTGCTTTCATTGTGACCAAGATTTAGAGACCTCGCTCGGTAAAGCTGGCGTTATGCATCGTTGCGGTGCATGCCAGAACCTGAATGTGATCCTAACAGGTGAAGCCCCGCTTCAGTTCGGAGACTATCAGCTGTGGGAGATTGTCGGCGTCGGTGCTAACGCTGTCGTCTGTCGAGCAGTTCGCAGCGACGGCAAGACCGTAGCCGCAAAGGTTTTCTACGCGCACCGAGAGATAAACAACCACTCGCGCCGGGAATTTACCCGCGAGATTGAGCAGGCACGTAAGCTCGACCACCCGTCGATCATTAAGGTCAACACCGGCGGCGAGAGGAATGGCGTCTTGTTTCTTGAGCTTGAGTATTTTGATGCAGTGAACCTGATCGAATACCTGAACATCCAAGGCCCGATGGCTATTGACCTAGCCTGCGAAGTGGGCGCGCGAGCGGCCGAAGCGCTCGACTATGTCTGGAGCAAGTTCATGATCATCCATCGGGATGTGAAGCCACAGAACATCATGCTGAACTCTCATGGCGTGGTGAAAGTATGCGATTTCGGGATGGTGACTGCCCACGAGTCCGGCGAGGTCGATGTCTCTGCGGTCGAGGGTACGCCGTACTACCTCAGCCCCGAATCGATTCTGGACGGGGCCTATCCTGACAACCGGTCCGACATCTATTCGCTTGGGGCCACCCTGTATCATGTGGTCTCCGGCCAGCCCCCGTTTGATCTCGAAGAAATCATGGCTGTCGTGCATGCCCGCCTGCACCAACCCCCGCCAGACCTGCGCAAAGTCCGGGCCGATTGCAGCACGCCATTGGCGGCTGTCGTCTACACGATGATGGCGCGCGATCCCAACTATCGCTATGATACAGGGTTTGATTGCGGGGAAGACCTTCGACGTGCCGGGCGCGGCGAGCGGCCGCGCCTGATCGACACCAACGCCCATAGAGCCCGATCCAATGCATAATTTTTGGCGCAAGCCCGGAGTCTGACATGCGTGCTGTGTACGCGTTTTCCGGGGATCCTATCACCAACGGACATCTTGATATCGTGCGGCGCGCCGCGGCGACCTACGCATCTCTGACCGTGGTCGTGGGAGACAATCCTGCCAAATCTG
>DMTJ01000185.1 GCA_003477185.1 Lentisphaeria bacterium | reverse complement strand
CATTGAGGAGCAGAATAACCTGGTGGCATTGCTGCCAGAGAAGGCGCGCCAGCTTGATCAGCGCCTGACGGAGATGCTCACGGAGATGGAGGCCACCTATCCGTCATTCAATCCGCATTGCGCAGCTGAACTTGCCCATCAGGATACGGTTCCCGCCGTAGTCAGGCACCGTCAGCAGGGGCAGAAGGTGAAGGTCACCTACAAGGAGCAGGGCGCGCAGGTGGAAAGCGCTAGCATCATTTACACCATCGAGGGCGAGAACCCGCGGGCGGAATGGTTCTGCCTCCCAGCTACCCTGCAGCCCGGGCATAGGGTTGCAGCGACGCTACCGCTGGGCGCCACGCATTATTTCATCTACCTGCTAGACGAGAATAACTTCCTCGTCACCTACCCAGATCTGCCCAAAGTGGAAAAGGGCAAAAAGACTGACTACACCAGCACAGCTCTGGAGGTCAAGTGACCCTCTCGCGCTGCGAGGGTCTCGTCGTCTGCCTTTCCGCTGACAGATCATTCCTCGGCAAAGCGGAGGGGCGCGAGATCACGCCTCTCTGACATTCATCCGGACACTCTGGGGAACATTTCACTCCGGCTCGGCTGTCGTGGATTGAAACTCTTGACTGCCAAGCAGGCAATTGTGTTCAACATGGTCGGACTCCTCGGCGGACTCGTAGCCTGCATCATCTCCTGCAAAGCTTACTACATGCCAGTCAAAGACGCGGCGATTTGGTAGGCAATCTGCAACTTCTTCATCGTGGCCTTTTCGTGGACATAGCTGGACCCGGGTACGAAGAACGAATCGACCCGGGCTGCGCCAGCAGGTCGATGTCGCCCAAGGTGACGGCGGAGGCTTCGCTGGCGCGCGCTCCGGTCTCGCTCAAAAACTGGAACAGGGCGACGTCTCGGGCACCTTGCTCGGTCGACGGGTCTGCCTGCGCAACAATGGTGCCGATCTGTTCCTTGCTCAGACTCGGCGGAGGAGCCTTAGGCACTGGCTTGCGCTTGATTCTGGCTACGCGCGCGCTCTCACCAATAGACCGTCACATCGCCATCTGTATGGCCCAGAGGCGCGGCAAGCGTGGCTGTGTTGCCCGTCAGGTTGGTCAACGACATCAGCGGGTCAAAGGCGAAACCAGTGGCGTGGTATGGGTTCGCGTTGGATTGGATCCTGACCGGGACATCCCGACCCGATCCCATCCACACCAAACGCATAGCAACTGAACGAATGGCCGTTCGCGAGATATCGGCTACTCTGAGGGGTGCACGCGCAAACCCGTTACTGGCGAAACTGTTGCCCCCATTAAACCACCCTACCCTCCTGCCCCGCACCAAGGGGGCTTCACTGCTGGTAATTATCCTCATGTTGGGGCTGAGCGTCTTCTGCGCCAGCGCTGGCTGGATCGAGGACGAAAATGGCAAGACCATCATTCACGTCGAGGTGCACCAGCTTCCAGATCCCAGTGATCCAAGCACTGCCAACACGGCCGGTGTCCAGGCAGTCAAAGAGTTTCGGAAGCGCTTTCCTCAGATTTTCGCAGAGCGCTGGCGCGACACCTACAAAGCCAACCCGGAGATCTACGGGGACCACAACTGGGACCACGTCGAGATTCGCCTGCATGAGTCGACCGGGATCTCGGTAGAGGGCGTCGAATCCGACTTGCTCCAGATTGCCGGTGGCATGGCGCCAGATGTGCTCTACGTCAACTTCCGCAAGTCCGACAACTACATTCGCAACAGCTTCCTCTATCCGCTGGACGAATACGTGGCCATGATGCCCCGCGAGGAAGTGGATTTTCGGGTCAACAAAAAGCTCTGGCCCGTCATCCAGCGCCGCGGCCCAAAAAGCATGGAGAAGCAGATCTGGGCGTTTCCCTACGGCGGCGCGCTGGGCAAAGTCCTGCTTTTTCGCAGGGATCTGTTTGACCTGCATAATCTCCCCTACCCAACCCGCGACTTTACCTGGGACGACATGCTAGAGGTGTCCCGTACGGTCACCGACCCGGCCAAAGGCCACTACGGCATGCTCTTGGGACGCGGCAAGCACGAGTCGTGGTACTGGATCACCTTCCTCTGGTCCGCTGGCGGCGAAGCCATGGCCTACGACGAAGCTACCAATACCTGGAGCTGCGTCTTTGACAGCCCAGAAGCCGCTGTGGCCCTCGACTTCTATACCCGGCTCTGCACAGAGAAATGGACCGATGAGGCAGGGAATCTCCGCCGCGGCTATTCCTCGAAAGACGCCAGCGAGAGCTCCACGGTCAAATGGGATCGTGGCGAGATTGCAATGATGATGTCTTACATCGATGAACGCGTATTCTCGACTATCAATCCAGACCTCACTGGTATGGTCCCCGTCCCGCTCGGCCCCACCGGCATTCGCGGGGCGGAGCTAAACTCACGGATGATGGGCCTATTCGCGGAAATCAAAGAACCCGCAGTTCGTGACGCGGCCTGGGAGTACATCCGCTGGTACAGCAGTCCGGATGCCATGGAGATTAACACCCGGGTCATGGTCGAAGGCGGCTTGGGACGTTTTGTAAACCCGCGCTTTCTACGGCAGTTCGGCTATCCGGAGATCGAGCGGCTCGCCCCGAAGGGCTGGAGCGAGGTCTTTGAGATCGCGATCGAGACCGGTAAGCCCGAGCCCTACGGGCGCAACAGCAACGTCGCTTACGGCCTGATGACCTACCCAATTCAAGAAGCCGAACAAATGGCGCTGAATGACCAGCTGCCGGAGGATCCCGAGGCCCGCCTCCAGATCATGCAGGACTTGCTGAAAGCCGCCAACGCTCGCGCCAACGAGGAAATGATTGGCGTCGTCACACCCGCCGAGCGCACCAAGCGACGCATCGGTGCCTGGATCGCCCTGTGCGGCATTCTGATCACCTTTGGCTTTGTCTTCAAGCGCATCACCAGCAGCTTCACGCCACCCGCAGAGTTCGAAGGTGCCGCCCGCAAAAGCTGGGACTTCAAGCGCTACTTCTGGGCCTACATCCTGCTTCTCCCGGCAGTCTCCACCATTTTAGTGTGGCAGTACGCCCCGCTCCTTCGTGGCTCGATCATGTCCTTCT
Organism: Lentisphaeria bacterium; assembly: GCA_003477185.1. Taxonomy (GTDB): domain Bacteria; phylum Verrucomicrobiota; class Lentisphaeria; order JABSQK01; family UBA12247; genus UBA12247. Next base: position 36 of record DMTJ01000185.1, on the reverse strand, counting down.
ACGACTATCGCCTGCTGGGCGATTCCGCCTTTGTCG
>DMTJ01000593.1 GCA_003477185.1 Lentisphaeria bacterium | reverse complement strand
CCTACCGTCATATTGAGGCAGATTCCGTAATCGGCAGTCTGACCGACAGCGATTTCGGCAGTGGCGTCGGGGCCAGCGGCAACACCAATGTCGAAGGGCACACCGTCTACATCGGCTACAAGCTGCTCAACTCTGTGGAACTGGGCTTGAACAGCATGTTCTACGATCGCATCGAAGGGCCTTCCCGCGATGCCAAGTATTATCAGTTGGACCTCAAATACAAGTTCTGAACCAGCTACCGTTGCTGGGTGCGAGCCGGGGATTTCCCGACTCGCGGCCAGCCTGATTTTGTGCCACCCAAGAGAAAAATACTGATCGGAAATCTCTTTTCGGACGCCGCGCATAGGATGGCGAGAATCTGCACCGGTAGTTGATCATGAGTTCACGCGGAGCGTGGATTGGCTCAGTCCAAGTAGCGAGCAATAAGCTCCAGGTTGACAAGGAGTTTTGGGCCGTATTCTTGACCGCAAGAGATGCAAAGCGCAGCGTGGTCGAGGTGCAACGGGCTGGCGGCACCTTAATCTACGATCATCAGACGAAGTACGCGACGCATTTTTTTTGATATACACGTGATTTACGTATAGAACTCGAGCCATCGCCTAGATCGAACGTCGGGCTAACGGGGGCGAGGAAGATGCCACGCCATATCGATTCGATCCTACTGCTTGAGCAGCACGATGCCACCGGAGCGCGGCACCGGCATGACCTAGGTTTTGATGAGGCGACCTGGCTGGAGACGGTGCCACCCAAGTCGGCCAGCTGGCCTGCTACCGGTAGTGCGCTCTTCCCCTCATCGGTATCGGCACTTGGCCTCAAATGCACATGTCATGGTGGGTTGCGAGGCCAGCAGGGCTTGTGTGAGCGCACATCAGGGATACCTGGAGCTTAGTTTTCGTGGGTAGCTTTGCTTTTGGGCCAGGGGAGTTGACCGGCAACGAGCCAGGTTTGAGGTTCTTGGCTGATGGGCGTTGGTTCTGTTTGATTGGGATCCTGCTGGCGGTAGTAGGTCGCTGCGGGATCGGCATACTCGATAAAAAAGCCGCGCCGCGGCAGTTGGCTGTGATTGAGCTTGGAACGGTGTAGAGTCAGCCCAGTAAAGGCGACCGCTTCGCCTGCCTTGAGCACAGCTGGCAGACCATCACCCTCTACATCCAGCGTGAGATGCCAATTGTCAGTATTGGCACGGCGGTGATCTAGGAGCCCCAACTTGTGGCTGCCCGGCTGCACCCAAACGCAACCGTTCTCGGTATCCACATCATCCAAGGCAATCCAGAATGTGACGTTGGTGGCCGGCTCGAGGGACGCATAGCCATTGTCTTGATGCCAGGGGAAGGCGCTTTTTCCTGCATCGCCGTCGGGCATTTTGGTGACGAACTGGTTAAACCAAAGGGATAGATTTGGGCCGACCAGCTGGGTGGCAGCGCTCACCAGAGCTGGCGAGGTGACAACCTGCCGAATGACCGACGAGTAGGCCGTCAGCTGGCTGCGGAAGATGGTGGTGTGGGGCTCGTAGGGCTCAAAATTACGAAACCGTGCTTCTTCCTCGCGCATGGCTGCGAGCAAGGCGTCATCCAGTACGCGGCCGATAATGGTATACCCTTCCTCGCGATACTGGAGCAGGGCGTTTTCTGGTATTTTCATCGGTTCTTCCTAGGATAATTGTTCTGCTTGCTATATGATAGCGGTGGTAGTCTTAACCTGAAATTCTCACAATTGACTTTAGCTTGTCATATTTGCTTCATGGATGTCCTGTCATATTTCGATGACCTGAGTTTTGTCAGCGCCCACACGGCCTATGCCTGTGATGCTGTGGTAGACCATCAGCTGGGCGGTCTTTGGGTGATCAATTTTCTGTACAGCGGCGCCATTGAGTTTGGCCGCGACGAGCAACCGCTGACTCGTCTGGAGGCACCCGCGATCTATTGGACCTGGCCGCAGCCACACTGGCGCTACTGGTCTATTGGCGATGCGCCTTGGATCCACTCCTGGGTCGCTTTCAGCGGGNNGTCGCTGTGACCGCCTGATCGCCGGCGGCTTGATGCCAGAGTTGCCCTGCCCAGCCGTGCGACTGCTTCAGAAGCAGCCCGCTGCCGACCTCTTTGACCGTTTCGCCCGACTGGTGGTGCATGGAAACCCGCCCGACCACGCAGAATGCGTATTGCTGCTTGAGCGCCTGCTCTGGATCGCGCAGAGCACTCGCCTCCGAGCTGACCGTCGCGATGGCTTGCACGACCAACTTAATGTACTGGCGGCGCAGATCAGAGCAGAGCCTTTTCGGAACTGGTATTACCCCCACTTGGCTCGTGACCTCGGCATTAGCTATAGCCATTTTCGCGCTCGCTTTCGAGAGAGCTTGGAGAGTACGCCAGCAGCTTTTCTGCAGCGCTGTCGCATGCTTACGATCGCCCGCGAGTTGGAGATCGGGCAATCCATCAAGTCTGTTGCATACGGTCGCGGCTACTACGACCTCGGAAACTTTTCCCGTCTTTTCCGCAGCGTCATCGGCGTGTCTCCCCGAGCCTACCTGGCTTCGCTTCCCGGCCGTCGTCCTCTAGACCGGTCAAACCAAGTATCAATCGAGTGAGTAATTGGGATTTGGCGTGGGCGCCGGCGCGTTGACGCTGCGTTCCCAACGGCGAA
>DMTJ01000372.1 GCA_003477185.1 Lentisphaeria bacterium | reverse complement strand
TCACGGGTGGTATCGGCTATGTTCCCATTCAGTTCGAAGGGCTAGCGTCGCCCGACGGCTACGCACTGTATGACAAGGCCGCTAACGGCGAGACCAAGCTCGACCAGTCTGTACGTGGCAACGACTTTTGGCAGACCGACCACGATCTCACCACCAACACCTACCGCATGACCTACAACGTACCACTTGATGGGCGAACGAATTCAACCTGGATTCTGAAACAGCAATAGGCCGAGAGATCGCTGCGCGATGGCATACCAATTGCCCAGCACGATCAGCCCTGCCCCGACCAACGCCGCGGACAAAGCCCACCAGTGCCCCGCCCCTGACACCGGGCGTGACTGATGATCCCAGACTGCGAACATCACAAACAACTGGGTCATAAAGCCATGGCTTTAGTCCGCGTCTTGCTGTACACCTGCCTCAGCGTACAGGCTCGGCCAGGCCAGCAGCAATGCAAAGCACGACAGCCCCATTGACTTCGTTGCCATTCGGCATGCTGCGTTTGTCATGTCCGGCACATGCTCAACAAGAATAACGAAGAACCTCCGCAGATGTGCTGCTGATCCTCAATGCTGTGCCCGTAGACGTCTGGCTCGCGATCACTGATCTACCTCCCGGCGAGCTGCGCATTGCCCGCCTGCCAGGGCCCACCGCAACCACCGCCGGCCTGGGTCAGCGCCTCGGGACCGATCAGGACCCGACCGAATTCTATGCCACGCATGGCATTGCCTACCACCACATCCCCGGCGGCGAAGCCCAATCGCTCAGTGACCTACTGCCGGATTTGCGAACTCCGCACCGCCTCCTTAAAGGCCTGTCCGGCACCCTCCGCGCCCTCTTCGAGCGCGAGATAGCACCCTGGCTTGCGGACTCCGCAACCACTGGGATACGCATCCAGATCGCCAATGATCACGGCTGCGCCCTGAGCCACGATTGCCTCCACCACGGCGGCCAGACCGTCTATGAGCGTCTGGTCCTCACCTGCGGCTGATTTGAGTTTTCTGACACGGCAACTAACCGTGCAGAATCACTTGGGGGCAGCGGCTAGTTATGGCGCATCGGCGTCCATCATTGTGTTATTTGGCCTTGATTCAAAAAGCCCGCTAGATTGGCTAACCGTGAGAGTTCCGCGATCGATTAGGTCGGCATGCCCGTCCACAAGCAGAACATTGCAATGAGCCGGTTTGTGTGGAAAGAACTTGTTGCTTGCGGATGAAGCCGAACCGCTGGCGGGGTTGAGTTGATCCCAGGACAAACCGCTGAAGTCATCGTTGGTGTTGATTTTATTATTGACTTGATGGTAGTCTGCAAAGAACATCACGTCGGAGGGTTGGAGGACCTCGCTGACCGCGCGGGATTGCGTAGGGCTGCTAATCGATGCGCTGCCAATCATTCCTTGGTAGGCGGCGGCATTCTCTCGATAGAGGTTCACTGAATAGGAGCGGTTGTATTGGGTGGTCGCCGTCGGTATAAAACCATCAGATGGACAGCTGTAGATTCCACTGTAGGCGCCATCAGCGGGCAAAGTCTCTCCCCTTGAAGGCAGCGTGCCCCGCCCATCGTAGTCCGAGAGCTTATAATCCCAAGATCCCGTGCCGGAGCTGTCATCGTTGGTCATAAACCATTCATTATGCTCGGAGGAGTACATCATCGTGCCCAGGCCAATCTGGCGGATGTTATTGGTACAAGAGGCCAACCGCGCTTTCTCGCGGCTCTTGGCCATCGCTGGCAACAGCAGACTCGCCAAAATAGCGATAATTGCGATGACAACAAGCAACTCGATCAGCGTGAATCTTCGCGAGCAAAACCAGCTTTCTGCGTTCATTAGTCTTCAACCTACCCGATTTCTTCCCCTGTGCGTGCTACACGATTACCATAGATCTGGGCAAGGACAAGGGAAAAATTTGGGATAGAAAACAGAAAGCCCGGATGCGCCGTATCCTGACGGATAAGTGAGGCAAGTTTTCAGACAGATTCCATTGTTGTCAGAATTGCCCCAATCGTGCCCCGAAAGTGCGGGGAAAATGGCGGTCGCAGGCTGCCAGGGGCGAGAACCTTTCCAAGCTCCCCCACGCCATATTCTGTGCTGCCTCCCCGACCGTGTTCACCATTGCTGTGCTCCGCTCCTCTCTGCGTGATTGCGAATCCGCGGGGAAGGATGCCTGCGGCTTGGCGACAGTGTATACCCAGCAGTTATCGCAATCGCGTTATAGACCGGCCACCGTACACTACGCATGAATATGCGCATTCTCCTTACCGTACTGTTAGTGGCCACGGTTTCAGCCAGCGAAACCTTCTGGTTCGAAGCCGAGGCACCCGCCGCCGTGGCCGCCCTCGAGGCTGGCGAGTTGATCGTCGGCTCTGAGCTGCCTCAACGCTTTCCAGCAGCGATCCTGAGCGAGCGTAACGGCCGCCGCTTGATCGTAGCGCGTTGCGAACTCCGCAAATCTGGGACCTTCCCAGTCTCGCTGCTGGCCGCCGGGAAATCCGTGCCAATAACAGCAGAGCACGAGTTTCGCAAAGAACGCTATGACTTGGTCGCTCTCATCGACAGCTCACACAGCATGCGCAAGCACGACCCCGACAACGCAAGACTGCGGGCGCTGCAGGAGTTCCTGGACCTGGCGCGGCAGAGCCGCCGGATCCAGCACGTCGGGGTGGTGAGCTTTCGCGATGAGCCAGAAGTCATCCAAGTGCCGGTAGCGCCGCAGGACTGCCCAGATGTCGCGAGCATGGTGCGGGCGCTCCGCCCACGCGGCTCGACCGACTTCGACCTGCCGCTTGCCGCGGCAGCGCGCATGCTCGACGGCCTGGAAACCGGCAACCGCCGGGCAATTCTGCTGTTCTCAGACGGGCGCCCCCATCGCGCCTACCGCGAGGCCCACGAGAGCCTGCGCGAGACCCCGGTATTCACCATCGGCCTAAGCGCAGAAGTCGACCAATCGCTGATGGCCCGGATTGCGAAAAAGACCGGCGGCATGCATGTGCAGGCACCCGATGCCGACGCCTTGCCCGCGCTGTTTCGGGATGTTTTTCATCGCATCGATCGCCGCCAAGTCGCAGCACGCGGCTTCCTCGCGGCAGAGACGGAACTGTGGCTCGACGACAGTATGCGCCAGCCGCTGCTGCAGGTCAGCGGCGGTGCCCCGCGACTCAATGGTGCTGAGAATCTCACCACATTTCAACGCGGCCGCAACACGCTCTCACCAGGGCCGGGCGAGGCCCCAACCTACGAACTCATTGCCTCCACCGATATCACGCTGCGGGTGGTCACGCTGGCCGATGGCTTCTGCGCCTGGCTGCGCGGTGATTTCGACGGCACGGCCACCATCGTGGCGACGGCACTATCCCACGACTCCACGTTGCCCCCACTCCCTACGCCCGTCCCTGGCCTGATGCGCTTCTCGCCCACGCAGCAGGCCCGTATGCAGCGGTTTGCGCTCTCCGCAAAAGCAGCCTTGGACGACCAACCGCTGGTGCGAACCGATCTAATCTCGCTGCAAGGTGCAGTGCGCCCGGTCGTAACAGGGCCGGCAGCAGCGAGCGGCGGGCCCAGAGCCCGCAGTTTCCGCCCGGCCCGGCTGGCCGAGCGAGCGGTCGCTGGCGACATTGCGCCGGCAAAGCTGGCGCTCGATGCCACCGCAGCCGGTTTGGAAGCGAGCATGCTGGCCGAGCCCAAGGTGGTCACCTTCGCCCCGCTTTACGCGGGCGTGCCACAAAAGGCAGACCTCGAGATTCAGTTGTACGGAGGTAGCGCAGGCGACGCGGCCACGCTCTCCATCCAGCCCCCGCCGCACGTGACGGTGCGCGCGGAGGGCGATCTGGCGGGCACTGCCACGAGCCGGCTCTCCCTCATTGCCGCCACCGAGCAGACCGAGGCCGGGCCATTTGAAGGGACGGTATCGATCAACTTCGCGGGAAAATCCTGGCAGGTTCCGTTTCACGGCGAAGTGCGAACTCCGCAACTTCTGCTGCGGCTAAGTGCGGTCACAGTGGCCGAGGGCGAACACGAAGTGCGGGTCGCGGGCATCGCCGAGCTGCGACTAGATCCGGAGGGAGCCGCCGCGGCGTCGCTTCGCTCTCCGGCCGCAGGCCTGGAGTTCGAGACCGCCAGCCTAGCCACAACAGCAGATTGGCAGACCACGCCGTTTGTCTGGCGCTTGGAACGCCCGTTGCCGAGCGAACAGCTGGCGACCGAGATTGTCGCCCAGGCAGATGGACTGATGCCAGTGCGTGTTCCGCTCTCGGTCGAGGTCTCGCGGCAAACACGCGTAGCCGCGCCGCCGCTGGCGGAGGCCAAGGCCGCAGACAGCGGCTGGAACGTACTCTGGTGGCTGGCCTGGCTGCTGATCGTTCTGGCCCTGCTCGCGCTGCTAATCCATGCGGTTCGCGGCAATGAACGCGCGCGCTTCGTGCTGGCCTCCGTGGCAGTGCATGCATTACTCCTGTTTGTCGTGCTGCCTAAATCCTCGCCCCGCGAAGAGCCGACCGAGGAAATCGTGACCATCATGACGGTCACCGCCGGCAAAGAGATCGTCGAGCAGGAGGTGAGTGCCGAGATCGCAACCACCGAGAGTGCGGCGGTCGCAGAGCCCGAGGCCCCGCAGCCGGTGGAGCGCGAAGTGGTCGATGAATCCACGCCAGCCGAGCCAGAACAAGCGCAGCAGGAAACGGACGAGCAGCCAGAGGCGATCGCCCCTGAATTGGCCCACGAGCCGGTGGAACCAGCAGACCAATCGACCGAGGCCGCGACCGCGGCGCCGGTGCACAAGGCGCTGGCGGAGCAGCAACCCACGGCGGCCGAAGCACGGGAGCGCGCGGAAGAAATGATGGACGAGAGCCAGTCTCTCGAGGCAACCCCAACGCCGCTGGCGACCGTGGCCGAGCCGCAAGTTCGAGTGCCAGAGCTGAGCCGTCCGGCAGCGCAGGTCGCTCCGGCAGAGAGCACCGCCAGCGTTGCGCTGCGTCATGCCGAAAGCAGCGAGCGCGCAGCCCCCGAGGGCGGCAAGCTGGCCCGCGAGGCAACTGCCCACAGCGCCGAGCAGGCGCTTGGCCCGGAACGGGCGACTGCGAACTCCGCAGCAGTTGCGGAGATCGCAATCGGAACCGTCGGCCGCGCGCACGAGCAACCGCAGGACGTCCGCGAAGCCGCGGCCGAGACCGGGCGTCGCCAGGCGACTGAAGGGGCCGTCCAGGCGCTGGCAGGCGAGCGCGCCTCACGCCAGTCCGCCAGCCCGGGACAGGAAGTTGCGGAGTTCGCACCGGCACGGTCCCCCATTGGCGCCAGCGGCACACTCCGTAGTGCCCACGCCGCACGCGAGGCGGTCGCTGTGGCGGCCGTCGCCAGCGAGACTGCCGCGCCCGTAGCCAAGCACACCGCCCAGGCGATGGGGCAAGCACTAGCGGGCGAGCGTGCCTCACGTCAGTCAGCCAGCTCTGGACAAGGAGTTGCGGAGTTCGCACCGGCGCGGTCCCCCGTCAGTGCCATCGCCACGCTCCGCAGCGCAGCTACCACACGTGAAGCCGTCGATGTCGCCGCGGTAGCCAGCCAGGCTGAGGCCCCCACCGCCAGGCGCAACGCCCGAGCGATGGGGCAAGCACTGGCGGGCGAGCGCGCCTCACGCCAGTCAGCCAGCTCTGGACAAGGAGTTGCGGAGTTCGCACCAGCGCGCGCGCCGATTGGCGTCATCGGCACGCTCCGCAGCGCAGCCACCACACGTGAAGCCGTCGATGTGGCCGCCGTCGCCAGCCAGGCAGCAGCGCCCACGGCCAAGCGCACCTCCCAAGCGATGGGGCAAGCACTGGCGGGCGAGCGTGCCTCACGCCAGTCAGCCAGCCCAGGACAGGAAGTTGCGGAGTTCGCACCGGCACGCGCGCCCATCAGTGGCAACGGCACGCTCCGCAGTGCCCACGCCGAACGCGAAGCGGTCGCGGTGGCGGCCGTCGCCAGCGATCCTGCAGCGCCCACGGCCAAGCGCACCGCCCAAGCGATGGGGCAAGCACTGGCGGGCGAGCGCGCCTCGCGCCAGTCAGCCAGTCCTGGACAAGAAGTTGCGGAGTTCGCACCGGCGCGGGCACCCATCAGTGCCAGCGGCTCACTCCGCAGCGCCGCCACACGTGAAGCCATCGACGTGGCGGCCCTCGCCAGCCAGGCTGCAGCGCCCACGGCCAAGCGCACCGCCGAAGTTACAAGGCCCGGGCCAGAGCTGGTGGGCAGACGACGCATGATCATTGATGACGCCCCAGTGGGCGCAGTGACGATTCCGGCAGCGAGCACTGCCCTCTCCGCGGCTGCGGCGCTGGTGCGGCCAGGCGGCACTGCGGGAGCAGATGCGCAGCACGCGATCTCGAGCCAGTGGCAACGCACGCTGCCGGTTCTGGAGTATGGCGGCGATTGGGACTGCGACGCCACGGCAATGCTGCATCTGGCTCATCAGTTTGAGCAACGGTTGGGCAGTCTGCTGCCCTACGGAAGCCGGGCGATCCGCACGGATGATCAGGAACTCACCGAGGCCCCGTTCTTGTTTATGTCGGGGCACGACCCATTTGCGATGTCCGCAACGGAGGTCACCCGGCTGGCCGAGTATCTCGCCCAAGGCGGATGCCTGTGGATCAACGATTCGTCGGCACTGGACAGCGAAGCATTCGACGGCGCAGTCCGCGAGGCGCTCGCACAGGTGTTGCCGGGAAAGCGGCTGGCCAAAATTCCGCTGACTGCGCCACTCTTCGCGGCGCCGTACGATCTGAGCACGGGCTTCCTGGGATATCGGGTCCCGCCGGGAGATAAGTACCGCCTCGACTATCTAGAGGGCGTGCAACTGGATGGCCGCTGGCGCGTGGTCTACACCCGCAATGACTACGGAGACGGGCTTGAAATCGACCCGAGGACGCATCCGCTGATGCCGTCGTTGACGGACCTATCGCCCCGGGAAATGCAGGAAGGGTCGGTGCAGATGGGCATCAATATCGTGACCAGTTTTCTGGCGCACGGCGCGACCGAGACGCTGGGGCTGCGCGGGCGAGACCTGGCACAAGAACGCCAGGATCACTTGAAACGGGCGCAGGAAGTCGCCACGGAGGAGCTCGCGGTGACTGAGTGGGCCTTGCCGGAAGGGTGGGAGGATATTCTGCCCAGTGAGCTTGTCGAGCAGCGGGACGGCGGCGTCAGGTTTCGCTTCGCTCTGGAGCAGACGGCGGGCGCATCGGAAAAGATCGTGATGGCGGCGCAGACCGACACCGAGGTACACCCGGGCCAGACCTGGATCGTCCCGCTGCAAGCGCAGATGGCCAGTGGCAGTCGCCTGGCCATGGCCTTCCAGTTTGGCGATGAATACCTGGAGAGCGAGCCACTCTTTGTGCGGCCTGGACGAAATGAGCTGGTGTTTGAACTGCGCACGCTACGGCTCAAATCAGCCGTAACGGCCTGGCAATTCACCGCATCGATTGACGGAACACGCACGGCCGAGCGACTGTTTTTGCTGTTCTATCCGCAGGATCGGTCGGCTACAATCACGATTGAGCCGCTCAGGCTAGGCCAGCGCTAAGCACGGAGAAGAAGGAATAGGTAAAATATTTAAGGGTAAAAAATGAAGACAAAAGGCTGGCGTGATCCCCCTCCCAATTTTTTACCCCCTTAATGTTTTACCTATTCCCTCTTCGCGCGGCAGGCTGTCAGGCGATCGGCTCAACGTCCCGAATCGTGGGGATATCCTGCTGCAGGCGATTGAGAATCCCAGCCTTCAACGTCATCGTCGAGCTTGGGCAACCGGCGCAGGCCCCGTGCATGTGCACGTAAACCACATCTTCGTCTAGCCGGTAGAACACGATATCGCCACCGTCCATCGCCACAGCCGGACGCACTTCCTCGTTGATGATCTTGCGCACCAGCGCCGAATCCTCGGATTCGTTCGCGGCTAGGTCGGCCTCATCACGCGGCGAGCAGATCTCACCACCGCCCTCAATGTGGGCGCGGATGTTGGCGATAATCTCTTCATTTAATTCGCGCACCCGGTCCATCCCGGCAATCGTGACCGAGACGAAGTCCCCACCAAGCATCACAGCCTGAATATCGCCAAGATGGAACAGCCGGGCTGCCAGCGGCGAATAC
>DMTJ01000219.1 GCA_003477185.1 Lentisphaeria bacterium | reverse complement strand
GGATCATCCGCACGGCCCGGAAAATGGAAACGGTGCCGATTGTCCTCATCCTCCGACACCTTGTATTAGATTGGGTTGTTTGTTCGCTTACGCTTGTTGCTGCGGGTTCATCGGGGCATAGTTCAGTATGAACAGCCGTCTGATAGACCTAGAAACGAAACTGGCTTTTGCCGAGCACTTACTGGACCAGTTGAACGAAGTGGTCACGGAGCAGAACCGTCGGATTTCCGCCCTTGTTGAGAAGGTGAACCGGCTTGAACGACAGGCAACGTCCCAAGGTAGCGCCGCCGATGCCAGCTTCCAGAAGCCACCTCACTACTGAGGCAGGGGATCAGCAGTACGTTGCAGGAGACGTGGTCCCTGTTCGAGATGTGATGAGCGTCTGTCTGATAGACGCGGCATCTTTGGAAGCAGCTGGTAAGGAACTAATGCGGGCCGTCCCATGGGCCTCGGCCAGAATTGTAGGGCGTTAGGCCGACCGCTGTCGTCCCAATCCTAGTCAGCGAAGTTGTTGTCGATCTGCGAAGCGCCGGTGGCAAATAGTAGTGGAGACCCTCTGCCTAGCGTCCTCGCTCTTGTTCTTCGTCTTCTGCACCACATCGTTCGTTTACAAAAAAGACTCCGCTTACCGTTTCGCTATGGCTTCACTGAACGCGACCGTCGTCTGGGGGACCAGCGCGATTAGTGCCTTGGATTTCAACGAGGGTGGGCCGTAAGAGGGGCAGGCTGCTTTCGTTTGGCTGGGTGTCGGCAAGTCCAATAGGCACAGACGAAGTAGTCGGTCCAGGCTTGGTCATCGGTAAGCAACAGCATGATTTTCGGTTTCTCGGCAGCCTACACCCAGACGCCGATCGTAGTTGCGAGAAGAAGCGCGGCGGTGAGCAGCGAGCGCATCGTGGAACCGGACTTGTTGGAGGGCAGAATTCATCGTTCGCTCTTGGATGTGGGGGAAGGGCTGGCGAAAGGCCAATCGTGCTCCTCCTCCGAGCATGACGCACAAAGCAAGGATAAGGATCAGTATGAAAACGGCGAAGCGAGCCAACCGGAGAATGCGCAAGTGACAGCACGGAGGCGTAGCTTGCGACATGGCATTTCGGCCTTGAGCGGAGCTTTCCAGAGCATTGGTTGATCTTGCAATTGCAACCCCTGTAAACGGCGCTATTCTGACGAAGTATACGCGTTTGGTGATAAGTCGTAAGGAATGCCCCGGCAACGGCGCCGCCTCTTGATGCAACGATGACCGGAGTTTTCGCGCAATGAAAAAGAATAGAACAAGGTTTCCCAGAAAATGCCCCGGGGCATTTTCCTCTTTTACCTTGATTGAATTACTCGTGGTTATCGCCATCATCGGTATTCTGGCTGCTTTATTGCTACCCGCGCTGTCCAGGGCCAAAGGTGAAGGCAGAAGGGTCTTCTGCATAAATAACAATAAACAGCTAGGCCATGCGGTAGCGATGTACACCTCTGAGATGGATGATAATTTTCCTACTTCTGTTGGTGGAATCACGAATAGTTGGGATGATAATTTATCCGGGTATGATGGCCGGCCTTCAATGGATTGGCCTACCAGGATTGATGACACTCTGTTTTACGTTTCCGATGCTGAGTACGGCGCTGAGCTATATGAATGTCCGCAGGATCCAATTGAAGGGCAAGTGGCGGCTCCAGGCTTTCAATTCATGAAAAAATCCTACGCGATGAGCGCCTATTTTCCAGGGCTTCCTCAGTTTAAGGGTATTTTTAATCTTGCCCCTTCTGTGGGTGGGCGAAAGGCAGGTGGCGTCCACGACCCAACCTCCGCCATTGCCGTCACAGAAATATTTTCCTTCCTGAATTCTATGGGGAGACAGCTTTACGCCGCTTATGGTGCCCAATCGCATCTAAGTTCAAATTTGCTGGTAAATGGCTACGCCCATACCCGAACCCATAACTATCTGATGGTTGATGGTCATGTTGAGTCATTGGACTATTATAAAACCATCGAGGGAGCCGCCAATGGTACGACTGATGTATCGGGTTCCATGTGGGATGCGGGACCTCAGCCCTGATGGCGAAAAACGGCTCGAAAGCTACTTCTCCCGGATACACGAAGACAGCCCCGAATAATCGCTGCTTACCTGTGCGCCGGTTCAGGTCGATGCCTGTTCCTGCTTTCGCTATTGCCTGGGGGACATGTTCAAGTATTTTCCGAAGATGCGTTGAAGACGCAGGGCCGGCCCTAAACTGGTTTTATCGGCAACGAACTTGACTCGGTAGTTGGTTGCCTTGAGTAGTTTGAAGGCTTGTTAATGCGGATGTGCAGTAGCTCAGCCGGAGGTCTGCCCAGCTCTTTGCGCAGAGCGTAGGCTGGGCTCAGGGTGAACTTAACATCACAAAACTCCTGAGGCTGACACAGGGCTTTCAGCCGCGCCAAGCTAGCTCAGGTCAAGGGCGGCAGTTCAAAGGCATCGCCTGTATCCTGAATCCACTGGCCTTAGCGAGCGTGGCAGCGGGTGCGTGCGGCTGCAAAGGCTGAATCATGCACGTAGTTGGCCTGCTCATACGGATCCTCGCGGAGGTTGTGCAGCATGAAATCGTAGCCCGGCGTGCCAAAATACTTTCAGCCATCACGCATGGCCACACCACGCCAGGCCTTGTTGATCGAAGGCGTATGGTACTTGTGTGGAGTCTGCTGCAGCTAGGCTGAGTCCGGCTCGGTGTGGGCCGCTTTCTCGGCATCAGGGAGTGGATCCAGGCGGTGTGATAGCCCGCTTCTTTGAATGGTGCGGTACTGGTAGGGACCGCTGGATCGAGCGGCGAGGGCGTGAGCGTCACGCCCGCGACTACGCGGTCAAAGCGTCTGCGCATGGTGCTGATCCCCAAATATCCAGATGATATTCGGTCGCCTTAGCAATTTTTGTTGCTTGGATCGTCTCAGTGATCGCGATCGGGAGCGATGGGGCGTCCAGCGCGAGCGATGCGGTTGGCTGGCTGAATGAGGAGGTGATGAAGCCAGAATTTTGGGTTGGCTGGCGGCAGGCCGGTCAGGCGCTGGGTGGTGGCGCGGGTGCCGAAGAGCTGAAGCAGCAAGGTGAATGGCACGGATTGTTTGCGCTTCCAGCAGCGCAGCTGCCAACGGCGCAGAAAGCTGGCCCGAGTTGAGCCTAGATAGCTGGCGAAGATGGTGGCGCGCCGCGCATCGCGACGGGAAACGGAGCTGAGTAATGGCTCGCAGGCAGTTTCAGGAACGATGCCGCAGGCGGCTGCGATGAGCAGGGCAGGCAGGACTTGGCGCTGAAGGCCTCGATCGCACCATAGCTGGGCGGCCTCAGCCCAATCCAGCTGATAGTGCGCCTGCAGTAGGGAGAGGTCGCTGAAGTCGTAGGGCATGATGCCGTAGTGTTTGTAGACGTGCTGCAAGGTGATCGTGAGGCTGACGAGCGGGTCAGGAGTCACTAGGCCAGGTCCGGGATCAGGCGGTGCGATGTCGGCAAAGCTTCCCCAGCGGGGATGGCGCCCGACCTTAAAGTGAACCTCGAGTGGCATGCCGATGATATGCTGCCGGCGAATGTGGTCA
>DMTJ01000006.1 GCA_003477185.1 Lentisphaeria bacterium | reverse complement strand
CCTGCGATCAGAACTGGATGCCTTCGACACCGAGAGCCGCTTGTGTCCTCGGGTAATCGGGCGCTGACCAGGCGGCTCTCGGTGTCGAAGGCATCCAGTTCTGATCGCAGGCACTCCCGAAATGGGAGTTCTCGGCTTGACCACGCACACATGGGGCATATCATTCAACATATTAATGAGTCAGGAAGAACCGCCTCGCCGCAAGGAGGAGCGCCATGTTTGAAGCAAGAGACCTGAAGACCGAATGTCTGCCTGCGCGGCGCGGGATTGTTGCGCCGACGCCAGAATTCGCCTGGGCGTTTTGCGGAGACCGCAACGGTCAGCGCCAGACGGGCTCCGAGATCTCGCTGGGCACGCACCAACAACAAGGAAAGACAGCATGAATGTGGTATTTGTAGGAGGCGGGTCGTTTCGGACCTTGCCGATCGTCCGTGGAGTTTTGCTAAATCCCAAGGTACTGGACGGCGGCGAGATCCGCCTGGTGGACTTCAATCTGCCGCGGGTCGAGACCGTGGGGCGGTTGATCATGCAAACGCCCGAGTTTGCCGCAGCGGGTTGCAAGGTGGTGTGGACCGACAAGCTGGAGGAAGCATTACCCGGCGCGGACGTGGTGAGCATCAGCTTTCCGGTTGGTTCGCATAAGGTCAACTCCCTCAGCGACCAGGCCTGTGCCGCGCACGGGCTTTTCGGGTCCGACCAAATCTCCGCGAGTGGCGCGTTTCGCGCCGTCACCGGCGGGACCATTGTCCTGGAGATCGCGCGAAAGATGGAAAAGCACTGTCCGGATGCCTGGCTCTTCGACTACGCTAACCCGGTCGCTGTTTACAGCGGCATGGTCAACAACCACACGAAAATCCGCGCGCTGGGCATCTGCGCTGGCTTCACCAACCACCGCTGGGACCTCCCGCGCCTGATCTTTGGCCGAGATGAATACTGCAACGAATTCGAGGGTGTGGCTGCTGCCGGGATCAACCATTGCAGCATCCTGCTGCGCGGCACACTGCATGGCCGGGATATCTACGAGCTGATTGACGAAGCGATCGGCGTCGAGGGTTGGGAGCCGTGCCGGATCCCGAAGTTTCCGAACTCGGAAACGTATATCCGCCGGCAGCTCGGTCTCCTGGCGGAGATGCGACGGCGCTTCGGCTATGTGGTCTTCTCGACCGAAGGCGATGGCTTCAGCCACATCTGTCCCGAATTGTATCTGGAGCCGACGGGCGGGTGGCAGAAGCCGTTGAGCGTGGCGGCGATCGAGAAGCGGGCCAAAGAGCAAGCGGTGGCCCGGGAGGAGTTGGATCAGACTTTTCACGACCATCTGCACCAGGATCTGCCGGCGTCCTTCTGGGCGCAGGATCGGTTGCAGAATCCGCATTTTGCGGCCAGCCCGGATGATGCTGCCTGCGTCGTGTTGCGCGGCCTCAGCGGCCAATCGCGCGAATGGCTGGCAGCCAGTCTACCCAACAATGGGGCCGTCAAAGGCTTCAAGGACCGGACCATCCTTGAGTACTCCTTTACTCTGGATCAGAACGGTGTTCATCCCGATTCCGATCTGGAAGTGCCCGATTGCTTTCAGGGCTTGATGAGTGCGCTCGCCACCCACCAGACCCTGCTCGGCGACGCCATAGCCACGCGGGATCCGCGCCTCTTTGCCCAAGCCCTCTTCGCCTATCCGCTCCACCAGAACGAACCCGAAACCCGGGCCCTATGGAAAGAGCTGTTGACCATCCACGCCGATGAGATGCCTGCTGTCTTTCAGAACGCCAGGGACTACTGCTGAGCCCGCAATCGTGGCGGTCGGCTGTACTTAACTCACTCTCCATTGCAGGCATATCAATTGTGAGCGTGCAACCAGACAAGTCAGTATCCAGCAGCCTCGAAGCCGGCGGCTTTGGGGTTGTCACCGACTTTGATCTGAAGGTTGCGCCGGGCCGGTCATCGCCCGCACCGAGCAGCGTGGGGCGTAGGAATGGATGGCATCCCCGCAGGCAGAGCCCGATCTACGGATCGGGAGCGAAGCGTCAATCATTCTTTTCAGGAGGGGATAGGTCTGCCCGCACCAGAGCTTCAAGATGGTTTTGCCATTCCCTCTTTTTGAGGGTGTCTCTCGGGCCTGCCCCGCGCGCTTCGGGGCGCAGAGCTCGAACGCCGCGCCTGGCGCTGGCTGGACAAAATGACTTAACAACTAACCCCAAATAGAAGACTGTATTTCGTGAAACAAACAGCAGAACTCTGGCATGACCGCCCTGCCGAAACGGACTGGAACCGGGCTTTTCCCGCGGGCAACGGGCGTCTTGGCGCCATGGTTTTCGGCGAGATCGATGAGGAACGGATCGCCCTGAACGATGATACGCTTTACAGCGGGGGGGCGCGCGACCGACACAATCCGGATGCGCTTCCCAATCTCGAGCGCATCCGCAAACTGGTCTTCGACGGTAAGCTAAGCGAAGCGGAGCACGTCAACCGCGAAGCGCTCACCGGTCTCCCACCAATCATGCGCCACTATGAGCCGCTGGCCGATGTGCTGATTTCGCAGCGTTATCCGAACAATGGCTATGCCGCTGATCCAACTGACGTTGCCAGTGCCCAAGAGATCGCTGACGGCAAGACCTCCAAGGCGCGCTTCAGCGGCTATCGTCGTTCTCTTGACCTCGAGCGCGCCGTGATTACGACGCTGTTCGAGGTGGCCGGTATCCGTTTTTGCCGCGAACTGCTGATTTCCAACCCCGACGACCTGGCCGCCATCCGTCTTTCCGCCTCCAAACCGGCGGCACTCAACCTGCAGATTCGCCTCGAACGAGGAGACTGCCGCCACTATTCAACCCGCTATTTTGACGCCATTGCAGCCCATAACAGCGATACATTGCTATTGACCGGCAAGACCGGCAGCAGTCAGCCCATCGCTTTTGCTGCCGGGGTGCGCGTCATTGCCCGCGGCGGCACAGTCGAAACGCTGGGCGAAAGCATGTTTGTCCATGATGCCGATGAGGTCCTGCTGCTGGCACACGGTCAGACATCCGAGCGGCACGGGGAACCGGAAAACCAGGTTCGTGAATCGCTGAGTATCAAGACAGAATGGACAGAGCTTTTCCAGCGACACCTGGCCGAC
>DMTJ01000271.1 GCA_003477185.1 Lentisphaeria bacterium | reverse complement strand
CAAGACCGGCGCCAACGTCATGACCCTCTGCCAAGCCATGGAAGACGTGCTGGTCGAGCTAAATGCGAACTTCGCAGCCAAGCAAGAAGACCTGAGCCTGCACGTGGCCTACACCGAGGAAACCTACATCGACCAATCCATTCGCTTGGCCTGGAAAAACCTCGCCATTGGCGCGTTGCTAGCCAGTATTGTGCTTGTCATTTTCCTGCGCAGCTTTCGCTTGGTGCTGGTCGTGGCGGTGACCATTCCGGTGTGCATGATCACCGTGTTTATCTTTGCCTATTTTCTCGGGCGGTCGCTGAATATCATTAGCATTGCTGGGCTGGCGTTTTCATCCGGCATGGTCGTGGACAACGCCATCGTGGTGATCGAGAACATCTATCGACACATGGCAGAAGGCCGCAGTCCACTCGAGGCCGCTCGGCGTGGTACGCACGAGGTCTGGGGCGCAGTACTCATCAGCACACTCACGACCCTGGCAGTCTTTTTACCCGTGATGTTCATCACCGAAGAGGCCGGGCAATTGTTCAAAGATATTGCCATCGCCATCAGCCTGGCAATCTCCCTCTCGCTTATCGCCGCCGTGTTGTTAATTCCGATGATGGCATCGCGTCTGGCCAAGGCCCCCAAACCTGAATCGCGCGTCGAGCGCCTCAAATCGCTGGTGCTCGGCGCCTGGCTTGGCACCGCCATTTCCGCCGTCTATCGCAAACTCGTTACCTTGATCACCGGCGGTGGTATCCTGCATGTCCTAGCCAAAATGTTGGTGATTGGCGGGATCGTCGCGCTCTTCTTTGCCTCGCTGGGCTTGCTGCCGAGCGCCGAATATCTGCCTTCCGGCAATCGCAACCTAGTGCTCGTGCTGGCCCAGCCGCTGGTGGGCAGCAGCATTGATAAAGCGGTCGACTCCATTCGTCCGTTGGAAGAGAAGATCGCTGCTGACCCTACGACCAAGCGCTTCTTCTCGGTCTTTGGCGACAGGTTCAACGCCGTCGGCGTCATCGTCAAAGACGAGTTCAGCGGCGAAGAGCAGATGAAGGCGCATGTCGGCAAGATGTTTGGCCAGACTATTGGGCTGACCGGCTTTGAGTTTCTCTTTCCCTTGCAGGCGAGCATCTTTCGGGATCCCGGCAAGCAACTCGAGATCGACATCTCTGGACCCTCGCTTGAGCGACTTGAAGGCGTCGCTACCCAAATGAAGGGACAGCTCTTCGGGACCGCCGGCGTCCAAATGGTACGCAGCAACTACACCACCGGCGCCCCCGAAGTTCGGGTGGAACTCGACCGTCGACGTGCCGCCGACGTGGGCTTGCGCGTGGCCGATGTCGCTGATGTGGTCGAGAGCCTGGTCGCAGGCAAGACCGTCGGGCGCTACAACGACGATGGCGACCAACTCGACCTCACCTTGTATGCGAACTCCGCACAACTCGACAGTATCGACGCCTTGCCCCACGTCATCCTGCGCACCCCGTGGGATAAGCGTGTACGCCTGGACAGCATTGCGACCGTGAGCAACACCAGCGCTCCGACCGCGATCAACCACGTCGAAAAAGAGCGAGCCGTTACGCTGACTGTCAATCTAGCGCCCGACCAGTCACTCGAGGAGGCAATCACGCGCATCGAGCGCGACGTGCTGGCACCCGCCCGGCTCGCTTTACCCGCCAGCTTCAGTGTGCGCCTTAGTGGCACGGCTGACAAGCTCAACGCGACGCTCGAGGCCTTAACCAGCGGCTTTGTCCTGGCCGTGCTCATCGTCTACTTGCTCATGGTCGCGCTCTTTCGTTCCTGGCTCTACCCGTTTGTCATTCTCATCACCATCCCGCTTGCCGCGTCTGGCGCCTTCATCGGCGTGTCCATTGCCCACGAAGTGTCTGGCGGGCTGGTCTCCTTCGACGTCATTGCCATGCTGGGGCTGATCATCCTGGCGGGAATTGTCGTCAACAACGCCATTCTTATTGTTCATCAAGCGAACAACTTTCGGCTTGCTGGCCAGGGCCATACTGCGGCCTTGCGGGCCTCCTGCGCGAGCCGCTTTCGGCCAATCTGCATGAGTGTCATCACCAGCGTACTCGGCATGGCGCCGTTAGCCTTCGGCACAGGGGCTGGCACCGAGCTTTATCGCGGACTTGGCGCCGTGCTGATCGGTGGCCTCGTCGTCTCCACTGTCTTCACTCTCTTTCTCGTGCCCGCACTGCTCTCGCTGTTCTACGACCTGCAGCGTCTGCTGGGTATTATTAACGAAGGGTGAAGTTTTTTCGAAGTTTGAAGGGAGAACTAGCCCCAAGAGACGCAACGAGCGAATCTAGGTATCTGAGATGAGCGCAGCGCTTCCCGAAAAGTCGAGTTTCTAGGGGCCTACCCGCACAATCCTCAGCGAGGCGCGGTACAGTCTATTGGAGGGGAGGTAGCGCATTGTCGAAGAAGAACAGGACGGGGCCGAGCGTGCCGGTTATGGGCGGGAACTCATACGTGAGCTATCCCGTAGGCTGGGCCAAGAATTCGGCAGAGGATTCTCAGTCGCTAATCTGTGGAGTTTCCGGCAATTCTACATGGTCTATCCCGACGTGGAGAAACTCTACGCGCTGCGTAGAGAATTGAGAGCCGTCCGGGCAATCGAGATGGCCAGCACGAAATTGGTCAAGGAGGGCAAGTTGGAGTCCGTTGGGCCCCAAAGGGCGGGCACTGGGCCGTACACGAAGAAGCTTGAAGAGAGGGCTCTCGGGCGCGGATCTGAAAAGCTTCTGCTAATTCGACCTTGCGTTTCTGGATCTGGAAAAGGGCTACGCAGTGCGTAGCCAATTAAGTTGGCCCCATTATGGCCGATCAAGTCTGGTGGAGCAAAAGAAAGCTCGCGGATGGCTAATGGCGCAGTTTCCGATAAATCACCAGACGACGCTGTCCTCACGACGGTACTGCAGGATGTATTGACGAAGCTGATTTGAGATCATCAACACTTCCTCCGTCCTCGGACTTGCTACGCCCCTTAGTCTCGATCACATAAATTCCGCCCGGGCCAATCGCGACATGATCGAGATTGAAAAGCTTGCCGTCTTTGGCGGTTTCCGGCACGTCGTTGAAAATTTTGTAGCCCTTGTCTCGCGCGTCTCCCAGACGCATGCCCACGACTACCTCAGCTTGCCAGCCAAGGAAGTGTGCACGGACATCCTTGCGGCCCTTTAACAGTGTCCTGAGCGAAAGGGGACCAATGACCGAGGCAACGACAAAGCAGAGGGTGGCGGAAACTAGCCAGGCATATAGGCCATGCTGTACAAATATTCGCCACGTTGCTCCCAGAGAAAGAATCGGGGACGCTACAGCGAGCAACGGCGCCAGCATAATTATGTCAAGGAGCGCGTCATCGTACTCCGAACGCTGAGTTTCGCCAGCAACCCGCAATGGCGGCTCATCAACGGGCAGTTTCATGCCAGGCGTAATCAAGAGCTTTCGGATCTGTTGTTTCAAAGCTTTCAAATCGGCTCTTCTTGAATGGCCTTCAGGGTTTTGCCTGCGGAAGTTTTCCACTCGACGCGGCCATTGGCGCAGCGGCCGAAAACCGTTCCTGTTGCTATCGACAGGGAGTTGAATTCATAGCTCTGCGTCAAAACATAGGGAGCCTCGGCCTTTACAACCACGCCTTGCTCGATGAGTTGCTGCCGCTGGCTTACCAAGTAAGCGTGAAGTTATTTGGTTTCAGTTGTTTTCATTTGGCTTTTATTTTGGACAGTGAACCCGCCGCTGGATACGTAGCTTCGTGCTGTAAGGCCTTTGGCCTTCGCGATAAGGTCATTCTTGCTTGGACGTTTCTTATCTGGCGCTTGAAATGCAGTGAGTCCAAGAAGCGGAAGAACAACGAGAATGTCGGCGAGAGAGCTCTCGGCGTCGGCGATCTCCCATTCGGCTAGAGTCGAGGTGGCGTGAAACTAGCGGTTGTCCAAACGACAGTGCTCTGTAGACTTGGCAAGGTCAATCAGTCGTGCTTCCAAGTATGTCACATGAGCCTTGTTCAAGCTGTTAAAGGTCACGGACCTGAAGATATTCTTTACTCGATGACGGTATTCTGGATGAGAGACGGAGAGACGGAGAGACGGAATTGAGTGGCAGGCAGCTAGAGTGGAAAGATCACCTAGGCTTCCAGGGCGCGCTACAAACTACTGACGATCTCGTGAAACAGGTGGTAGTAGAGGCCGTGCTGGCTGAGGAGCTCGTCGTGAGTGCCGGACTCTGCTATGCGGCCATCTTCCAGAACTAGAATGCGGTCCGCGAGTTGGATGGTCGGCGGGTCATGGGCGATCACGAAGGCGGTGCGATCGCGGAGAAAGGAAGCGAGCGTGCAACGAACGACGCGGGCAGACTCGACGTCGATCCCGCTGGTGGCTTCGTCCAGGACAACGACCGCAGGCTGGCGGTAGATGGCACGGGCTATGCCCAACATCTGGCGCTGGCCGCTGGAGAGGTATGGTGCGACCTGGTCAATCTCGCTGTCCAAACCATGCGGTAATCGCGAAATGAAGGCGTCGGCATTGGCGGCCTTGGCCGCAGCCACGGCGCGGAGTCGATCGGGCTCGGAATCGCCAAAGGCGATGTTCTGGAGGATGGTGCCAATGAATAAATGGTTGCGCTGCGGGACGTAGGCGATATGGCTGCGCAGCTGCTGAGGCTTGAGGTCGCAGATGTCGACTCCGTCCACAGACATGGTGCCGCTGGTGGGCGGCTCCAGACCGGCCAAGCAGCGTGCCAGAGTGGACTTGCCGGCGCCGCTTCTGCCGACAATCGCGATGGTTTCGCCAGGGGCGACCCGTATGCTGACATCGCGGATGATGTCACGACCGTGGCTCCCACCGTAGTGAAACGAGAGCCGGTCCAATTGCACGGCGCCAGCAATTGACGGAACATCGCGCTGGCTGTCTGCGGTCTCAAGTTCTGATTGTCCCTCGACGAGTTCGTGGAGCCGGTCCATCAGGACGCGCGAGCGCTGGAGGTCCCGCCAGCCATTCATGATCGCTTTCAGATGGGAGTAGCTGAGGCCGAAGATCATCAGGCCAGCGACGAACTCTCCCACTAGCATCTCGCCATCGAGCACGGACGCGGCCCCGACCCAAAGCAGGAGCAGCGTGGTAATAAGCGCCAGGGCTTGGCCCGTTCCTTCATAAGCCTGGAGGTTGAAACCGGATTCGCGCTCCGCGGTCGCGATTCGCCGGTAGTCATCCATCATTTTTCTTCGAAAGGCGTCCTCGGCCGCGTTGGACTTGACGGTTTCGATCCCGTCGATGATGTCTTCCTGGAGGGACCGATAGCGGTTTTCGCCTTCCTCGATGGTGCGGAAGCTGCGCTGCAGTACGCGGCCGGCGGCCAGCATGACGCCGAGGTAGATGGGGAGCATGACGACGGCGAGCAGTGCGAGCTTGGTGCTGTACCAGGCCAATACGCCGAACAGCAGCAGCACCTGGGCACCAGCCAAGACGCTGGAGACGGTGCCGTGCACCAGAAACTGACGCACCGAGCGGGCACTCTCTAGGCGGCGACGCAGGGCATCGGAGGTGCGCCTGGTGAAGTATGACATACGCAATTGCAGCATGCGATCGACGAGAAAATCCATAATCGTGCCATCCAGATTGGTCAGCAGCCTGCTGAGTAGCGAGCGTTGCCAGAGCGTGATCAGCAGCAATGCCAGCAATGAGAGCCCCAGAAAGCTCATGATCACCTTGAGGTGCGTTCCGCTGTCCAAGCCTGTGCCGAGGACATTGTCGACGATGTGTTGCGTGGCGATGGGGAAGGAAAGCTGCAGGAGGCTCAGGATGAGGGTGAGGACGCCGGTGCCGAGCAGGCGTGGTGCGTGCGGGCGGGTCAGTGGCCAAACCCAAGACCATTTCCCGTCCAGCTCGGGGCTATCCATGTCGCCGGATGGCGGCTCAAGCGTGAGCGTGTAGCCAGAGCATTGGGCTGCGAACTCCGCAAGCGGGGTGCGGAGAAAGCCGCGTTCGGGGTCGGCCACCACTACAGACTTGCGTCTGCGCTCGAGCAGGACGACCCAATGGCCTCGCGTAAGGTGGACCAGCAGCGGGGTTTGCTGGTCGGCAACTTCCTCGGCAGGCACCTTCAACGCCTGTGCTACCACGCCAATCTCGGTGGCGGCGTGAGCGAGGTCCTGGAGGCCGACACCATCAAGCGTGGTGCCCGCGAGTTCGCGAATGTGGGCCAGGGAGACGGAGTAGCCGAGTTTGCGGCAGGCCATGGTGAGGGCAGCCGGGCCACAGTCATTTTGATCAAGCTGCCAGACAAAGGGAAACCCGGCGTGGAGGCACCGTTGGAGCCAGGCGTTGAAGCGCCCCTGGCGTGGTGCCGCGGCCGCTGGCTCTCTGGCTGGGGGGGGGCCTTGCTCGGCGAGGCAGACGTCCAGGGGAATTCGCGTGGTGGACTGGGCCGGCTCCCCCCGCCGTTGCAGGACTTTTGCGAACTCCGCATCGGAGTCGCGGAGTTCGCAAATCCGAGACTTCGGCAGGGCGAGGACGGTTGATTCGTTGACGGCAGTGACGGTCGCTCCGAAAGGCTCGTCGGTCGTAACGGAGCGCTCGCCGAAGAAGTCGCCACGGCGTAGGTACTGGTCTTCGCCGTCTCGGCGAATTTTGAGGTTTCCGCGCTCGACTACGTACAAGGCGGGAGCGGCTTCATTCTC
The DNA here is from genome assembly GCA_003477185.1 of Lentisphaeria bacterium. Lineage (GTDB taxonomy): Bacteria > Verrucomicrobiota > Lentisphaeria > JABSQK01 > UBA12247 > UBA12247. The sequence goes on along the minus strand of DMTJ01000271.1, from coordinate 5,449 downwards.
GGCCAGAACGAGCTCGCCGGGGGAAAGTTCTCGCGGTGCGGCGTCTTGGACCAAGGCTTCGAGGGTTTCGGCCGGGACTTCGGCGAAGCGGCCGTACTCGGTGAGCAAATTGACCAGCGAGCGGCACTCGAGTTGACCACGCAGGATGTTCTCCAGTGAGGGCGACTCGTGCAAAACGCGCTCGAAGACGCTGCGGTCGAGGCGCAGCAGTTCGACATCAGAGGAGGCTCGCACTGTGGCGGTGCGGGTGCCGCCCTGCAGTAGGGCCATCTCGCCGAAGCCATCGCCCGGTTCGAGGCGGCGCAGGGTTTGCTCGGCGCCGTCGACGTCGCGCACGACGCGGAGTTTGCCGGCGCGGATCAGGTAATAGGCGTCGGCTGGCTCTCCTTCTCGGACTACGGTCGCCCCGAAGCGAAAGGTGGCCTCGCGGAAGTCTTGGGCCAGCCTCGCCAATTCTCGCGCCGGTAAAAGGCGGAGCAGACGGGATTTAGTGAGATCGACTGTCTCGATCATAGGGGACCGTTTAGGCTCAGAGCTTACCTAGGGAACGGGAAATACTGTTCCTGCAGATGCCTAAAAATGCAAACAGCGCATCTGACAGAGCCTTGCGAACTCCGCACAGATGCGCTGTCGGTCTGTCGCAAGTGCGACGAGAGGCTTACTTGGCGGCTGCGTAGTTCGCAGCAACCTGCGACCAGTTCACCACACTCCAGAAAGCGGAGATGTAGTCAGGTCGCCGATTCTGGTAGTTCAGGTAGTAAGCATGCTCCCAGACATCGAGCCCGAGGATCGGGGTGTCGCCATTCATCAGGGGGCTGTCTTGGTTTGCGGTGCTGTAGACGGCGAGAGAGCCGTCGGCTTTGACGACGAGCCAGGCCCAGCCACTGCCGAATTGGGTAGCTGCAGCGTTGCTAAACGCGGTCTTGAAGGCGTCCAGGCCGCCCAGTTCTGCGGTGATTGCTGCTGCCAAATCGCCGTCGGGGGAGCCGCCTCCGTTGGGACTTATGACAGTCCAGAACAAGGTGTGGTTGACGTATCCGCCACCGTTGTTGCGCACTGCACCCTGAATGCCTGCGGGCAGCGAGTTGATGTTAGCAACGAGGTCTGCTGCGGACGAGTTGGCGTGCTCGGTGCCTTCGACTGCTGCGTTGAGTTTTGCGGCATAGCCGGCGTGGTGTTTGCCGTGATGAATCTCCATGGTGCGCGCATCGATGTGCGGCTCCAGAGCGTCATGGGCGTACGGTAGATCAGCGACTGTGAATGCCATCAGACAATTCCTCCGTGAGTGTGTCGTGTGCCGCTTCTTGTGCGGCAAAAGAGGTACTATCCACGCTGCATCGGCATTGTCCAGCCCGGCGCAGGCATGCTCTATGACTCGTTGGTGATGTGGACAGGAATGGCGGCGGACACGTCCAGGTGCACATCTTGCTGCGGAAAGGCGATGACAACGTCTGCTTCGGCGAAGAGCCTGTCGATGGCGAAACGGATGTCGCTCTCTGCCTGCCACTGGTCCAGCTGAGTGCGAACATTGACCCAGAATAGCAGGCGAAAGGCGAGGGCGTTGTCGCCGAAATCGGTAAATAAGACGGTGGCTGGTTCGCGAGAGAGCACGCGCTTTTGATTGTCCAGAGATTTCAGTAGCAATTCCCGTACTTGCTCGACGGGCGACCCGTAGGCCACGCCTACGTTTACGCAAACACGAACTTTGCGGTTGGTGCGGGTCCAGTTGACGACACTGTTCTCGAGGAAGTGGCTGTTGGGGACGACGACGTCGATGTTGTTTCCAGACCGCACGAGCGTGCTGCGCGCGCCGATTCCGGCGACAATGCCGTTGAGATCGTCTACCTCCACTAGATCGCCGATCTTGATCGGACGCTCGATCAGCAAAATTAGACCGCTGATGAAGTTATTCATGATGTTCTGGCTGCCAAAACCAAGACCGATGGCGAGCGCACCACCGAGGATGGTGAAGGCGGTGAGCGGCACGTTTACCATCTGCAGAGCCAGCAATGTGAAAGTGGCGAGCAGGACATAGAAGATGACGGTCTGAATGGCGTGGGCCGCGCTGGCGTTGATAGCGAGTCGCTTGAGCAGGCGCTTCGAGGCCTGGCGGCTAGTGATTCTAGCGGCGATTACCCCAAGGACGAGCAGGACGATGCCCATCACGACCTTACTGACGGTGATCGGCTTATTGTCGATCTTGGTCAGCTCGAGGTTCCAGCCTTTGCCGACGATCGACCAGCTTTTCGCGAGAACGCGCATGATTTTGCTATCGCCCCGGGCGTTGAGCTCGGCCTTGAGTTTTTCGGCCAGACGGATCTGGCTGGCGAGCGATTGCATGTCCTGTTGCTGTAGCTCGGACCATTGGCGCCAGAGCCGGCTCTGGTTGCGGAGAGCTGGCTTATCGGCCAGCTGATTTAGCGCTGCCTGTGCCTCTGCGATTCGCGCCTGACGCAAGGCGCGGTCGCGCTCCCAGCGTTCCAGTTGCGCCCGCACGGCTGTGGTCCACTCGGCGGCCTGTTCGTGATTCTTAAGCCCGCGAGGGGTGGTATAACGCCGCTGCCATAGTTCTCGGACCACGACCAGGCGCTCGAGCCTGGCGGTAAGGCAGCCGCTCGCCTGTTGGTGGGTTTGGCGAGCGAGGCGCCAATAGACGGTGCTGATGTCGTCGTCTGCGGCCTGTGGGTCTGCGGCTTCCCGCGCTCGGATCCATTGGCGGTCTGCGTGTTCCAGCTCACTCCTGATTTGGTGCAATTCGGTGCGCAGCTGGGCGTCCTCATGCTCTACGCTCACTAAAATCAGGTCCAGGTCTTTGCGGGCAAAGCGACAGTGCGGCTCCATGACGTGGACGGTCTGCTCGAGAATCACCAGCTGCAATCGCTGGTTTTCTCGCGCCAGCCCTTCGGCTCGTGCTTCGGCCACGAGGCCAGCAGCAATCGCGTTCTTCAGGCGTGCGTCCTGCGCAAGCCCGCGCAGTGACTTGCCAGCCGGGGCTCCGGGATTCGCGGCGAGTTTCTCTCGTGCCTTGAACATGGTAGATTCGGCGGCATCCGCTTCTGCCTTTGCGGCCGCGAGGCTGTCCGTGGTAACCTGACTGGTGCTAGCGAGCGCGTCCCACTTGGTACGCTCGATTTTGAGTGAGTCGCGTACCTGCTCGAGCTTCATGAACTCGTAGGGCGGTGGCTCGTTGAGACCATGATTTTGGAGCTGGTCCAACCGCGTTTTTGCCGTTTCGATGGTCACGGCTAAGTCGCCGGCGAGTTGTTCGGCTACGGCATGCCGTTCATAGATCAGAGCCAGGCGCTCAAGGCTGGCGCGGGTGCTGCGGAGTTCGCGAATCGCGGACTCCGCAAGGTCTGGCTCGACGAGCCGCTTGTCTATTGCGGCAATCTCGCGTTGGAGTTTCTCCTGTAGTACGGGCAGGGCAGGGCCGCTGCCCGTTTCTGGCGCAGGATCCTGCGCCTGCAGTAGCGTGGACAGCAGAAAAAATGCGACAAGGTAAAGTCTACGCATGGGAACGGGTACGGAAGAGTCAGTGGCTGTGTGGGGGAGTCACTTTAAGCCAGCTCGCCAGGATTCCTTGCCGTAGTCGGGGACTTCCTTGCACTCGGTGTTATCGGGGTCGGCCTGGTCCACCGGGCCAAACGAGAGGACATCGACCGGGCAACTGACGACACAGGCCGAGCAGCGTACGCATTCTGCGTCGTTCATCGGCACGCCTTTGTTGGCGTAGTTCATCACGTCGATGCCCATGTGGCAGACTTTGGTGCAGATATTACAGGAGATGCATTTCTTCTTCTCTGCCAGAATGCGGTACTTAGAGAACCGTGTGTAAATGTGCATGAGGGCGGCGAGTGGGCAGCCGAAGCGACACCAGACGCGTCCGCCCATGAAGAAGTACACGCCCAGCCCGAGGACACCGGCAAAGAATACGTCTACGCTTACCTTGTAGCTGTACCAAACGAGCTGGGAGGCGGTGCTGTTGCTGGTCACCTTAAGCACCGTTGCGATCACCGCAAACAGCAGGATGAACTGGCCTATGTTTTCCAGCTTCTTCGCGGTTTTTCCATGCGGTGCCTTGGTGCGGTACTCATCACCGAGGGTTTCGGCCATGCCGCCGCAGCTGCAGATCCAGCCGCAGTAGATGCCCTTGCCCCAGTAGCGAATGATGAGGAATAGGAATAGCCCGCTCTGAAAGAAAGGGAAGATCGTCCAGAAGGTGCTGGTGCCGAAGTTGCCGATGAGCAACGGCCAGAACAGGATTAGGCCGAATGCAGACCATTTTCCTTGGGGGAACACTTGCTGAATGAAGACGCTGTCTGCCCCGAGCGCCGATTCCAGGTGCCCGTAGAGGTGAAACGGCAGAAGAAAGAGAAAAAAGACCTGGACCAAGACCAGGCAGGTTGTCTGAAGTTTGATGTAGCGGGTGGGATTCACGATCACGCGGCGGATGCCGAACAGCAGCATGGTGGTGCAATAGAGTAGCGAGTAAGAATAGGTCGGCCCTTCCTGCCAGCCATTGCGGCCGAGATTATAGGTGATGTAAACCCAGGAATAGATCAGCGAGACGGCAATCATGTACCCGTATTTGATGAGCGGCCACCCAGGTTTGAAGTAGCTCTGGCGTCGATTTACCATGATGCCCAGCGCCCAGAGCCCACTAATTGCGAACACCGCAGCGCCGACCAGACCGAGGACGAAACCGAGCTGTTCGTGCCAGCTGGCCTGTTTCAGCTTTTCAGTCGCTTGCTGCATGCCTGCGGCAAGGTCGATAGAGGCACCAGACTTGCCGAAGTAGAGCATGGTGAAGAAGCTTAGCATGGCCGCGTAAAACACGAAATAAGACCGATCTTTCTCGCCCTCCATGCGGATTCCGCTGCGGCGAAAGAAGGCGAGGGGGAGTTCGCGACCAATCAGGATGAAGACTTGGTCGTTGGCGATGGTCTGTGGGGCACTGGCAGTGGAAAGCAGGACCTCGCTCGCGCGAATCTCTTGGACCGTGCTTTGAAAGACGACTGTGATGCCCAGCTCACTAAGAGCTTTCTGATTCTCCGGCTTAGGCCGATCAAAGGCAGGCTTGCGGTAGGAAAGCGTGACCGTATTGCCAGATTTGGCTAGGGCAATCGCTGCCTCCAGGGCGGAGTCGCCGCCGCCTACGACTAGGACTTGCTGGCCGCGAAATTCGCTTGGATCGTAGAGCTTGTTGTAGACCTTAGGCAGATCCTCGCCTGGGATGCCGAGGTTGCGGGCATTTCCAGTCTTGCCGATTGCGAGGACCACGCGTCTGGCCTTACGCTCGCCATTGCTGCAGTCGATTCGTAGCAATTGGCCTTTGCGGGAGATACGCTTCACCATAGTGCCGAGGCTGACGGCCAGGTGCTGGTCCTGTACCTGCCCGTACATTTCGGTGAGGAGCGACTCCTTGTCCCCGTTACGGATCAGCAGCGCG
>DMTJ01000252.1 GCA_003477185.1 Lentisphaeria bacterium | reverse complement strand
TCTTGGACGATGTCCGGTTCTGGAATGTGGTTCGTTCGGATGATGAGATCGCTGCCAACAGGGCAATTACGCAGTTCAGCACAGCCGCTGGAATGGTTGCCTACTTCCGCTTCGACGATGGCACATCCGCCACTTCTGGTACGGACGCCATTTGGGGCAACGGGAACGATACGGGCCTTGCAAACGGGCAGGTCGAGGACTTCGATACGACGCTGTTCACCGATGGCTGGCTGACCAATTGGGCTCATCATGGTACACTGGTTGGTACTGTTGCTTTTGTCGCTCTTACTGCTGACGAAACACCAGTGCGCGATACGATCACGGACGCCGACGGCGACGGGATTGCCGACAGCTGGGAGAACTACTACTGGGGCGATACCGCTGGCGATGAAACCCGGGACTTTGACAACGATGGCCTCCTGGACTTGTACGAATATCTGGCCAATACAAACCCGACGATTGCCAGCCAAGAGCATCTGGATGCCGATCCGGACGTCGACCTGCTGACCAATGTCCAGGAGCAGGAAGCCGGGACTCATCCAGGGCTCGCTGATACGGATGACGATGGGGCCAAAGACGGCGCCGAATTGATCGCTGGGACCAACCCGCTTGACGGAACGGATCCCTGGCACAATGGGGCCTTGGAGCTGGGCGACGCGACGGAATATGCTCTGGGCGGCGCGGCACCTAGCCTGACAACTGAAATCACTCTCGAAGCCTGGATTAAGCTTGCTGGTGCTGCCGATGATGGCTACATCCTGCGTAAGGTCGCCGACGATCGCGGCGTGGAGCCATTTGGCCTGCGTCTGACCAATGGCGATCTGGAGCTGACCTATCGTACCATCACCGAAACTCGCGCAGTAATCAAGGCCAACCTTCAGCTAGCACTCTCCCAAGTTGATGGTTGGACGCACGTGGCCGCGATGCTCAACACAACCACTAATACAGCGACCTTCCTGGTCTACTCCACCGCTCGCGGCACTGTAATTCAGACCAGCACACAGGCGCCAGCCGACTTGGAAGATGCGGCGGGTCTCTTGGCAATTGGCTCTCCTTCAGGAGACTCCTTCATCGGCTTGATTGATGAAGTGCGGATCAAGGACGCGGTTCAATCCATCGATGATATCAACGGCTTCCGTGGCCAGCGCCTCGCTGATGGTGCGGGCGATCTGGTCAACTATTTCCGTTTTGACGATGCGGGGACACGCATCGAAGACCACATGCCGACGCGCCGCCTCACAGCCGCAACGAGCCTGCTGACGAATAGCTCTTCTTGGCTGACTGTGCAGAGTGGTGCTGTTGTTGTGGATGTTGACTCCGTTACCATCGGCCGGGAGACCTACACGTATTTCAACACGGATAGTGACAGCGATGGCCTGCCCGATCTGTGGGAGACTCGCTATTTTGCCAATGTGAGTGGCGGTGCCGACGAGGATCCCGATGAGGACGGTCTGACGAACATCACGGAAGCCTGGGCTGGCACCAATCCAACTGTGGCTGACACGGACGGAAACGGCACAGCGGACGGCCACGAGCCCAGCCTCGGCAGTGCTGGCCTTACCAACCTTGAGAAGCAGACCAACGGGTTGCGACCCGATCTGGACGATACGGATGATGACGGGGTTGCTGACGGCACGGAACTGGCAAATGGGACCAATCCACGTCATAGCGCTAGTCAGGTTGCTGTGCCAGCCCACGCTGGTCGCGCCCATCAGGAAGGGAGCCTGGACCTCGGCGTTGCTGGGACTACCATTATCCCTGACTCGTCCCGTTTCATTCCAACCGGTACTACGGTCCAGGTGGCGGGTCCGACAGTGACCATTACGGCCCCAACTGTTGGCGAGGTGACCGACGCTCGTTTTATTGATGTTGCTGGCTCGGTCAACTCGTCCACTCCAATCGTGGCGATCAACCTCTATGTCAACGCACGTCTGGTGGACTCGTTGCCAGCCGGAGCCAGCTTCAGCCGAACCGTGGTGATTGCCTCGGGGGCCACGGAAATTGCCGTCGAAGCTGAAGATGCTGACGGGCTTTTCGGCTACGGTTTTGTGAACATCACCTCCACCGTCGCGCCAGCGGCGATTCGAGTCACGCAGACGTGGGATAACGCTGGCGACCTAGATACGCATATGTTCGACCCGAATGGGGTTCAATGCTGGTACGCAAACCGCATTCCTTACGCAGGATTCTCCTTGGATGTCGATGATATTTCGGGTACTGGCCCAGAGAACATTACCGTTGAGGAGACCGTGGCGCTTGACGGTGACTACACCGTATTCATGCGAAACTTCAGCAACGGCAGCAGCCCAAGCTCCACAGTACGGATCCTGCTCCACGAAGGCACGGCAAACGAAGCGCTGTATCAATTTGGCCCTTTCGACATGCCCGGACCAGGAAATAACTGGGACGTGACCACCATTTCCTGGCCGAGTGGCACGATGACCCCACCAGGAACGCTCGTGGAGTCCTCAGACACCGGCACCGATCTGGTCATTCGAGGCAACCAAGCTATCTCAGGCTTTACCGTAGAATTGCACGCCAAGCTAGACGCCGCGGCTACAACGGGCGATCTGATCGGTTATGACATTGGCAACGGGCATCAGTACCGCCTTGCTGTCGATGCCGGGGTGCTCAAGGCCTACATCACCGACGACACCTACACGAGCTACGAGTTGGTCGGCCCAGACATCAACGATACCAACTGGCATGATATAGCGTTGACCTGGAACAGCGGGGCACAACGGCTCACGTTGTTGGTAGACGGGTTGGTCTTCACGAGAAGTGATTTTGGGCCGACGACGATTAACGTGGCCGGGGACCTGGGCATCCTGGCACTTGGCCAGGACCTGACCGCTGGTCATTTGGATGCAGTTCGTGTGTGGGACATCTACCGCACGCAGTCCGAGATTGCGGCTACGCGGAATCGCTTTCTCCCAGCTGGTACAGGTGGTTTGGCTGCTGCTTACCACTTTGATGACCATGGTACCTCGGCCGAAGACGCCGTTGCCCTGGGCAACACCAACCTCGCGATACCTTTGGCCGCTGGCGCAACAGCGACCCCCGGTGTCGCCTTCTATGGCGCCGCGATCACCGCTGGTCCCGACGCCGATGCGAACGGCTTGCCTGACTGGTTCGAAGACCTCCATGGCGAAACCGACCCAGCCGCCGACACGGATTCTGACGGACTCACCAATCGCTACGAATTCCTGACTGGCAACAACCCTCTCGAGCAGGATACGGACGGAGACGGCCTTGCCGATGGTGCAGAGCTATCAGCGGCAGCTGACGGTCTTACCAACCTCCAGAAGCAACAGTACAATCTGCTGCCTTGGGCTCAGAATACGGATGATGATAATTCTTTGGCAAACTTGGGCACCAGTCTGAACGACGACGCAGCCGAGTTGGATGTGAGCGACCTGCTTCCCATCTCCGACCCTGCCGACCCTGCTAGCCCCGTAACTGTGGGGGCCTTGGACCTCACCAATGTTGATTATGTCGAGCTTCCAGACGTCTTGGAGCTGGCGGCTCCTACG
>DMTJ01000305.1 GCA_003477185.1 Lentisphaeria bacterium | reverse complement strand
CCCATCATCCTCAGTCACGATGCACGCCCGGAACGACTTATTCGTGTAAAGGAGGCGGTCCATGCCACCTCCCATATTGGCGTTTGGGAGCAACAGCGCGACCCTTTTCCGCTTGGTGATCGCATATTGCTGGGCCAGCCTGATTTGCCGGCTGATCATCTGCACCCCCACATCCACCTGGGCGGGCTTCGGCCTCATAGTGATTCCCAGGACGATTGAGGCCACGACAAGCACCAACATCAGCTCTATCATAGAAAAATAGCTGGCGCGCAATTCAGGTCTATAAAATCGTTTAGTTCTCATTGCAGAAATGTACTTCGATACCACCATCTAGTCAACCACTCCCCGTTTTCGAAATAGGGAGAGAAACGGCCGCCTCTCTACCTCAGCGAGACGCATCTGCTGCGAACTACGCACGGCACGGGGATAAGTTTCAGTCGCCCTCGTCAGACGCAATCTTAGATTCTGTACGCAGCCACGGGAGCCAGCATAGTACGGGGCTTCCCAATCCACGTTAGAGATTTTGAGATGTCACTGCACGTATACAACACGCTATCACGCACTAAAGAACCCTTTACCCCGGTCCATCCCGGCCGCGTGGGCATGTACGTCTGCGGTCCCACGGTCTATGGCCACTCGCACATCGGACACGCGAAGAGCTACGTCTCCTTTGATCTGATGGTTCGCTACCTACGCCATCAGGGCCTCACCGTCCGTTACGTCCAGAACATTACCGACGTCGGTCATCTCACCGACGACGCGGACGCTGGCGAAGACAAGATTGCCCGCCAGGCTCGCCTGGAGAAGACGGATCCCATGCAGGTGGTCGAGGAATACACCCGCAGCTATTTTGAAGACATGGACGCCCTCAATGTGCTGCGCCCGGACATTTCGCCGCGCGCCTCCGGGCACATCCCCGAGCAGATCGAACTCACGCAAAAGTTGATCGCCGACGGCTTTGCTTATGAGCGGAACGGCTCGGTATATTTTGATGTAAGAAAGTTCGAGCAGTACGGCAAGCTGTCCGGCCGCCGCATCGAAGACCTCCTTGATGCCGTTCGCGTCGATGCCATCGTTGAGAAGCAGCACCCCGGCGACTTTGCCTTATGGAAACGCGCCGAGCCAGAACATCTCATGCAATGGAACAGCCCATGGGGCAAGGGCTATCCCGGCTGGCACCTCGAATGCTCCGTGATGTCTACTAAATACCTCGGCCAGCCCTTCGACATTCACGGCGGCGGACTCGAAAACATGTTTCCCCATCACGAATGTGAGATTGCCCAGAGCGAAGCCTGCTGCGGTACACAATTTGCCCGCTACTGGCTCCACAACAATATGGTCACGGTAGACGGCCAAAAAATGGGCAAGTCGCTCGGCAACGCCATCGGCCTCAAAGCTGCCATGATCGGAGATCATCCCTTGCTTTCCAAGGCCTATTCCGGGGCAGTGATCCGCTACTACATCATGAAGAGCCACTACCGCTCCGTGACCGACTTCAGTGATCAACAGCTTCAGGCCGCCGAAGCCGGGCTCAACCGCTTACAGACCGCGCTTTGCGAGCTCCGCAAACGCACGAAAGAGGCAAATGCCGACAGCGAAAGCGTGCAGGCCATTGCGACCAAAAAGCGCGCGGCCTTTCTGGAAGCGATGAACGATGACTTCAATACGCCCGTTGCGATCAGCCACCTGTTCGACCTCACTCGCTCCGTGAACAGCGCCCTGAGCAAGGGGGCCCTCGGCGGCTCAGCGGCTGCAGCCGTGCTGGCTCTTTACGAAGAGCTTGCCGGTGATATCCTCGGGATCCTGAGCGAAGACACGCAAGCAGATTCTGCGGGCGGTGCGGACCTCGCAGACGGCTTGATGCGCCTTGTGCTCGAGCTGCGCGCCTCAGCCAGAGAGCGCAAGGATTGGGGTACCGCAGACGCCGTCCGCGATGGTCTCGCGGCCTGCGGCGTGGTCGTGGAAGATCGGCCGGATGGGCCAGTTTGGAAATGTACAAAGGAGCAAGCGTAATGCGCAATTCAGCATGGTTGGCAGTTCTTCTTTTTCTCGTCGGCTGCGGCTCTTCGGAGAATGCGTCTGAGCGCGTGTTTTTAACTGTCGGCACCGCGCCTCCAGGCGGCGCGTTCTTCGTGGTCGGCAGTGCCATCGCCGAGGTCGCGCAGAGCAATGCCGCCGAACTGAGCTGGCAAGTTTCCGCCCAAGGCACCAAAGGCACCCAGGAAAACATCCGACGCCTGCAGCAAGGAGACCTGCAGTTTGCTCTGGCCAACGCGGCCATCAGCTACTTCGCAGTGCGTGGTGAAGGCATCTGGAAGACGCCGCACTCGGTCCGTTCCGTGATGACACTTGCCCCAAACGTGGCGCTGTTCGTCACGCCTGCAGATTCAGGGATCAAGACGATTGCAGACCTCAAGGGCAAGCGCGTCGTGGTAGGTCCAAATGGCGCAGGGTTCGAGCATTTTATCGCCCCTATCCTAACAGCGCACGGCCTGTCATACCAGGACTTCACACCTCTGCATCAGTCACAGCAGGGCGCAGTCGCTCTGTTGGCTGACGGATCTGCGGACGCCGCATTTCTGGGAGGTGCCGTACCGACCGCCTCCATCGTCCAGGCCTGCGCCACCCGCGAAATCCACTTCATCCCATTCACGGCCAAGGCGCGCGAAAAGCTCGTCCAGAACTACAGCTTCTTCACCCACAAGGAAATTCCGGCGGGC
>DMTJ01000413.1 GCA_003477185.1 Lentisphaeria bacterium | reverse complement strand
ACGCGTCATACTGGCGGACGAAGTCAGTCAAGGCTGCCAGGCTGCGACGTGCCATGCCCACGCGGCTGTCCGGGGGGAGTCTTGCAGATTGGCGCCGAGAATTGCATGTGTAAAAGCTGGGTGAGATTGTTTCGCGTTACTCCGTGACTCTTCGCCTCCCTGCCTGGAACACGCAAGCCCTTACGCATGATGCGTTACGGGCCTACCGTCGTAAATCGCAATGCCGCATTGTCCGGCAGGTCTGCAGAAAATCTACCAATGCCCCTAATTCAACACGAGTGATGCGTCTCAAGAATTCTTTCCGCCAGAGGGGCAATATGAAACCTGGCCGGTTTTCGTGTATTGAACACCCCTGCGCCTGCTCCCATCGGAAATAATGCATGCTTTTGCTTCTCTGACAGGGCGGAGCCCGGCAGACTCCTTGCCAGTGGCGTGAGCCACCAGTATCAACTTCCCCGCCATCAAGGCTGGAGGCCGACACATGGTCCACTCCATGCGAGCAAGTGAAGGTGATCGTGAGCGAATGTGGTCCGGTGGCTCCCGCCACCGGCAGGACATGTTTCGCCCTCCGGGCTGGGCTCTCGATAGAAACGAGGAACTCAGCAGCTATCGGCACCTGCTCCTCGCTGAAGCCCATTTGACACCGAAAACAGACTCAATCAACAGACCTGATTTTGCCACTCAGCCGGAAATAACTTATGAGACGCACCACTAGCATCTGAGCAGCGGCCGGTATTCTGTGGTGTCCGCACCGCGAATCAGGCGGTGGATCAGGTCGCTGACCGCGGGGGCCAGGAGGAAGCCATGGCGATACAGGCCGTTGGCTTGAATGCAGTGGCCGTCGATGCTGACGCGTGGGTGGTTGTCCGTGAATGCTGGACGGCATTGGACTGCGGTGCTGATCACGCGGGCTTCGCCAAATGCCGGATGCAAGGCATAGGCTGCGGATAACAACTCCATCATCGAGCGGACGGAAATGGGGCTCATGTCGTCGCTCTCGATGGAGCTGGCACCAATTAAGAAGAGCGGGGCCGTGCGCGGGACAATGTAGAGCGGATAGCGCGGATGCATCATCCGTACGGGACGCTTCAGGGTGACGTCTGGCGCTTCGAGCCGAATCACTTCGCCACGTACCCCACGCAGCGGTAGGTCGCCGCGGGCGCCCAGGCCCCGACAATCGATGACCCAGTCGAACGTTTCCTGCCCAGTCTCGCCAGCTGCTTCCCAGCTGATGGTGCGATCTTCGCAAGTGCGAACTTCGCAACCCGCTCGCCAGGTGGTGTGGGCGTGAAGGTGGTTGGAGAGCGCGGCCATGAGCTGTTGATTGTCCACTTGGCCTTCGTCACGGACATACCACCCGCCGGTGAACGAGTCGGACAGTCCCGGCTCGAGTTCCCGCAGGGCGGCGCGGTCGTGCCAGACCAACCGATCGTCGGCATGGGGGCGCAGCTGGCCGACAAAGCGATTGAGATCGGCGGTATCGTGTGGATGGGCCACCACGACGGTGCCCTCGCGTTGAAAGAAGACGGGGTCGGGAAGTTGCTCGAGGATCGATGGCCAGCGGTCCAGCGCGAGAGCGCCGAGGTCACTGATCGAAGGCGGCGCGGTTTCGAGCTCACAGGCAGGGGCAAGCATCCCAGCACCGACGGCGCCGCACGAGCCCGTACCATCCGGCACATCTCGGTCAAACAGGGTGACTTGGTAGCCATGTTGGAGCAATTCAAGGGCCGTCATGCGGCCGATTAGGCCAGCTCCGGCGATTCCAATCGAGCTGGATTCCGACATCAGTTTCCTCCTGGCGGTTTCTCTGCGAGGACCATGGTCCCGCTGATTGTGTTCTGATAATAGAGGTAAAGAGCCGGCGCTGACTGAGTAGGCTCCCGGTCTTGCATGGCACGCAGGAGCCGAATGCTTACGGCACAGGTGCCCATGGGCCCCGGGGCAATAAATAGCTGGGTGCTACGGGGATAGTCTGCGAGTTGGTCGGCGAGTTCGAGCTGATGTGACAGGGTGGTCCCGAAGGCAAGCGATTGGTTGCCCTGGTTAGCATGAACATGCAGCTTGGTCGCAGTCAGGAGCAGCAGCAGGGAGGCGACCACTGCGCCTGAGGCAATCTGGCCTAGACGGTACTTGGTAATCCAGGCGGCGCCGATCCAAATAAAGAAGAAGAAGCCAAACCACTGCCCGTTCAGGTAGTGCGGCAGAAAGATGTGAGCGCCGCCGCCATGAAAGAGGAGCGTGAGCCCGACTATGCCAAGGCAGATCCAAGCGAGCGAACGCTGCAAGTCTGGTTGCGAACTTCGCAACGCCCGGAAAATGCCGATAAAGAAGATGGGAATAACAAGCGCGCTCAGCCAGCTGAGACTAGCGGTGAGCGTAGGAGCAAGGACAAAGTGACTCTTGCCAAGCGACGGAAAGCTGTGCGTGGTATACAGGAAGGAGAAGTAACTGGCCCCGCAAGTGGCATGTAGAAGTGCATCCAGCCGAGATGCATGCGCTTGCGAGGCTTGCCCGAAGGCCTGGCAGACTCCGACCAGATACGGGGCGGAAAGCGCCAGTCCGATGGCCTGCGTGGCAGCGGTGGGCCGCCAGTTTTTCAGCAGCCAATCACGCCGCTGCCAGCAGAGGACGCAGGCTATGGGCAGGATCAAGATCCCGGTCATAAGATGGATGTGCCCCAGCAGGACTACGACCGCGGTCATGGCGACAATCCAACGCCGACGAGGCTGATGCAGAAACTGGAGCGCAAGCGCGAGCAGCACGACGCTGAGGGGAATCAGAAAGACGTTATCCCACAGCTGGCGCAGGTAGGTGTGGATCTGCGGAGATAGCAAAACGATGAGAATGGGCCAGCGGGGCAGCGCCAAGCGCTGGGCCATGAACAGCAAGGTGCTGAGAATCAGGGCCAGCGAGATCAGCTGCTTGATGACGCTGATGGCGATGAGATTATCGGTAATGGCGAGCAGCGCCTGGTAGCCCCAAGTGGCTTGCGGCCCGTAGTGTACACCGACGGTGCCGAGTAGGCCGCGCTCGGCCAGCGTGCCCGCGGCGTTGGCCTGTAAGGCATTGTCGATCAGCTGCGGCTCGTCACAGAGGAAGGGAATGTCCCCAGGAAAGAGAAGGTGCAGAACCAGAATGGGCCCCAAGGCTAGCCAAAATCCATGCTGTGCGAAGAATTTCACAGCTCGAAGAGTGTCGGATGTTCCCGCACGACCTCGGAGGGGCGGCGGCGAGCCAGCCGCGGCTGGCGGTTGGTGCTCCCGCTGTCGTCGCCTTCGAGATTGGTGAGTACTTCCTTGGCGCGCGCAATCACGGGATTGGGCAGGCCAGCGAGCTGGGCGACGTGAATGCCATAGCTGCGGTCG
>DMTJ01000387.1 GCA_003477185.1 Lentisphaeria bacterium | reverse complement strand
GCAGCATTGTTCAAGCGCGTGAATCGGAAGGGCGGAATCGTCATCGCCAATATCGGTGATGCCTCCAGCGCTTGTGGCCCCACTTGGGAAGCCATTACCTTCTCCGCGATGGATCAGTATCGGAAGCTGTGGGATCCGGAGCTTGGCGGTGCGCCACCGATTCTCTTCAACTTCATCAATAACTTCTACGGAATGGGCGGCCAGCCCGAAGGCGAAACTAGTGGTTTCGGCAAGTTGGCACGCATCGGTGCCGGTGTCAACGAGTTCGCCATGCATGCAGAGCGTGTCGATGGCTCCAACCCGCTGGCCGTGGCCGACGCCACCATGCGCAAGCGCGCAATCCTCGAAGCTGGCAACGGCCCCGTGCTGCTTGACACCATCACCTACCGCATCTCCGGGCACTCCCCGTCTGACGCGTCCGCCTACCGGACCAAAGAAGAGATCGAAATGTGGCAAGAGCAGTGCTGCGTAGCGGCCTACAACGGCTACATGGTCGAGAACGGTCACCTGAGTGAGACCGAGATCGATAGCGGCCGCGAGAAGACGCTAGAACTGCTGGAGAAGGTCGCAGGCCTGGCAACATGCCTCGAAACCTCCCCACGCATCTGCGTGGCTGGCGATGCCATCGGTGACATGATGTTCTCCGATGCCAACGTCGAAGCCATGGCTGAAGGCCCCGGTGACACCCTGCTGACGCTCGAAGAAAATCCGCGTGTCAAGAAGAATGCACGCAAGTCCCGCACTGGCGTGGATGCAGACGGAAAACCACTGCCAAAAGCTCGCTGCATTGCTGTACGTGACGCGCTGTTCGAGGCCATGATTCATCGCTACTACGCCGATCCCACGATGGTCGCCTATGGCGAGGAGAACCGCGATTGGGGTGGTGCCTTTGCCGTGTATAACGGTCTGACCGAAGCTCTCCCGTATCATCGCCTGTTCAACTCCCCAATCTCCGAGGCGGCGATTGTGGGTACTGCAGTTGGCTATGCATTGGCTGGTGGCCGCGTCGTCGCCGAGCTCATGTACTGTGACTTCATGGGCCGGGCTGGTGACGAGATCTTCAACCAAATGGCCAAGTGGCAGTCCATGTCTGCGAACGTCCTGAGCATGCCGCTCGTGCTGCGCGTATCCGTAGGCAGCAAATACGGGGCACAGCATTCCCAAGACTGGAGCAGCATGGTTGCACACATCCCCGGGCTCAAGGTGATGTTCCCAGCGACCGCCTACGACGCCAAGGGCATGCTCAATCTGGCTCTGCGTGGTACCGACCCCGTAGTCTTCTTCGAGAGCCAACGCCTCTACGACATGCCTGAAATGCTCGTTGAAGGCGGCGTCCCAGACGAGTACTACGAAGTGCCTGAAGGCGAGCCAGCCGTTCGTCGCCAGGGCTCGGATCTGACGATCGTAACCATCGGTGCCACCTTGTATCGCGCCCTGGAAGCAGCGGACGAACTGCAAGAGAAGCACGGGATCAGCGCCGAAGTCATCGACGCCCGGTTCATCAATCCGTTGAACTACGACGTCATCGTCGAGTCCGTGAAGAAGACCGGCCGTGTGGTTCTGACCAGTGATGCTTGCGAGCGTGGCTCGTTCCTGCACACCATGGCCAGCAACATCTCACAGCTTGCCTTCGACTACCTCGATGCCCCGGCTGTCGTCATTGGTGCTCGCAACTGGATCACGCCTCCGGCGGAGATCGAGGACGTGTTCTTCCCGCAGTCGGATTGGATTATTGACGCTGTGCATGAGCGCGTTCTACCGTTGCCTGGCCACACGCCGACAACCGTACAGACCACAGGCGACATTCTGCGTCGCAACCGTCTCGGTACCTGAGACAGCGCTACTCAGTCCAACCCCGTTTGCTCCAGGCGCTCAGCGCCTGGAGCAACTTGGGAGTGGCCGACCCTCGGGGCCTGTAGCGGTGACGCCAGTGCCGCAAGCACGTTGAATCTTCTGGTTCGCTGCTTCTGTCGAAGGTTGACCTGCTAGGTCGACTCCGGGAGAGTCACTGTCTGGCCGCAAATCCAATGGACTGACTGTCTCCTTACTCGTTCGAGTTCCGACGGCTTGTTTGGGGAAGTACCCCATCCTTGACCGGTTACTCGCTCGTAGCGAAGGCGTTGTCGACTGTCAGCGTCCCGAGCAATAGGATGGTGCCGGAATCCATGCCGGAGTTATCCGCGTTCTCCAGCGTGGCATTGGTGACAGCGTCGATCGTGATGACAGCGTTGTTGTTGATGCTGGCCAAGTTGTGGGCATCCGTCGGCTCGACGCCGAGATCCCAGTTGCCAATCGTTGTCCAGTTGCCGTCGCCGCCGGTCCAACGAATGTTTTGGGCAGATACGGTCGCCGTTGCGACGCGTAGGGCTAGAAAGAGGGAGAGTAAAAATCGTCTGTTCACAAGCATGACTCCACAAAGATTCATTGTCCCCGCACACGCGTCGGGCATCATAAACGAGAAGCTTTAGTACGCACGCCAAGACGGTGACCTGAGCCTACTGCAAGGTCTGTCTCGATATGTACGGATATTTCGCTGCGATCCTGCGCGGGGGCAGGGCGAGGCGTCAGCAGGCTGTTGGCCGGTTTGCGAGTTGGCCACACGCGGCTGCGACGTCCTGGCCGAGGGAATAGCGCCGGGTTACCGCGTATCCGCGGTCTCGCAGGACCTGTTGAAAGGTGGCTGTCTGCCCGGCAGTGCT
>DMTJ01000522.1 GCA_003477185.1 Lentisphaeria bacterium | reverse complement strand
CAAGCGAGCCGCCACAGGCTTCGACAGCAGAGGCAAAGGCGAACTCCGCAAGCCGAGCCTGGAATTCCAAGACCGTCTCCTTGCTATCTTCGTCTGCGTCGTCACCATTCGTATACACATCTATCAGCTGCTGAAACATGCGGCTGGCAGCCCCGGAGGCGGGCACAAACTTGCTGACGCGGCCTGTCGCAGCCACCGCCTCGAATTCCACGTCCAGCCGCCTCTGATCATCTTCCAGCAGTCGAATGATTCCATCGTCCACAGTGCAGGCGCGGACGAGCTTCATTGGCTCCACGCCGTTTTGGAAATGGCTGAGTTGCTGGTCGACTTGTGCTGGGCTAAGCCCATGGCGACACAACTGCTCGTGGTCCTGGTCGGTGATCATAGTTGGCTCGATAGCGATTTTTTAAGTGAATTATGCGGGCAGAGTCCTGACCGGCGCTAGTTGGTGCGGCGAAATGAGACGGCTCTACCGTATCCAACTCTTTTGGGGTGAGAAGTGGCATCCGCAGGATCAAAGCCAGCGTTAACCTCGTCCAGGTCAGTGACGCCGTCTCCATCGGTGTCTGGGAGATAGGGGTTTGAGTTGTTCTCAAACTCTTGCAGGTTGGTAAGGCCGTCCGAGTCAAAGTCCTCATCGCCATCGGAGATGCTGTTATCTGGGTGGTCCGAATCACGTTGGATCATGGAGGTGCCAATAAGCAGTTCGTAGAAGTCGGGTAGCCCATCTTCGTCATCGTCTTCGGCACCGTCCAAGATACCGTTGCCATCTGTATCTGGATTGTTAAGGTCGAACTGAAACGGAGGTTTAGGCAGAGACAGAGTCAGCTCGTAGTCGTCCAAGATTCCATCGCCGTCGGTATCGACCTGCCGAGGTGTAGAAAGCACGAGCAGGCCGCCATCAGTAATGCCGCCTAAAACAGCATCGATGACAGCGGAAGTAGCGAAGTACTGGACATCCGTCCGCTTCACGGCGGCAATCCTCAGGGGCCCCGACTCCAGCAACAGTGGTTGAAAACTGAATTGCCCGCTGGCATCGGTTGTACCGCTCTCGCCGCCGGCAGATACCTCTGCCCCCAAAACAGGACTTCCGTCTGCGAATCTCACCAAACCTTCCACCGTGGTTGCCTGATTGCCGGACTCATTCACCGCGACGGTGATGGCCCCGCGCAACCCATCATAAGCAACCCCGATCACGGCAGTGCCTTCAGCTATCGCCTCAATCAGCCCGGTAGCACTTACGCTTACCACCGCTGGATTGCTGCTGGTGTAGGTCACTCCCACACCGTCAGCTACGTCGAGATCAGCCGCGCTGGCGTGAGTGGCTGTGACAGAAAGCTGCCCTGGATCGTCCTTACCGATTGTGTAAGCCGTCCGGTCTGCCGCCACGATAAGTGCTGAGGCTCGCGGAAATGGCGACGCGGAGAAACTAAACGCTAGGTTTTCCAGCAACTGGCCAGCTTCGGGTTGGAGGAATTCGGTGCGACCATACCGCACAACGCCGCTAGCATCCGTACATCGGGCGTATAGGCGCACTGGCGCTCCCGCAGGAACAGCTCGCAGGTCGTAGAAACCGTCTGCGGTCACGTGGACGGGTTTACCACCAGCGGTGATTACGCACTGTTCATTAATCTGGGCCAGCGCAGAAAGGCCGACTAGCAATGTAACCATTTTCCACATCATTCTTGACTCTCCACGGTGATATGCACCTGATCTGATATCCCAAAATCATCCTGATCGCTCAAGGTGAACGTGAGCAGCCCGGCACTTGTGAATTCGATGGAATAAAATTCAGTCGTATTCGGTGTGATACTCAAAGGCAACTGTAGTGGATCGCCGGCAGCATCGCGCAGAATAAATGTGGCAGTGGATTCGGCGCTCACGGCCAGCTGTGCCCCAGTGAGAACATCCAGCACGATCGTCCACATCTCCACCTGCAGGCCGAGCTCCAGAGGAAGTGTGACTGGCGACTGTGCTATGATATCATCCGCCACATCGATGTGCAAACTTTGGTCCACGTCCATCCGTAAGCTGAGCACCTGCTCAGGCAGCTCGAAGTTCACTCGGTCAAATATTCCAGCCGAGCCCACTTGGCGCAGGATCAGTTCGCCTGTCCCAGCTGGATCGGGAATCACCTGAATCTCCTGGCTCAGCGGGCCAGTGAACTCCGTGGGCAGAGGAACTGCGACTGGAACTCCCAGGGTATCAACGATCTGCCACATCGTAGCGCCACTGGCGGTCAGTTCCACAGTCGCTTCCGACACAACCTCTATCCGCACGGTCTGTGGCATCCCCTTGGAAAAGTTCAAAACGTTGGTGTCTTCGACGTCTTCATCTGCCTGATTAAGTATGGAATCGTCGTTCAGATCCGCGGTTAAGTTCAAAGCGACCACCGTGACCTGCACCTGGTCTGATCGCACGCTACTATCCTGATCGCTCAGGATGAACGTGATCTGCCCGCTGCTTGTGAATTCAATGAAATAAACGCTTGTTTCGTCACTTGTGGGGCTGAATGGTAAGGTCAACTGATTGTCGAGGAGGTCACGCACGATAAATGTGGCCGTAGATTCGGGGCTCACCGACAGCAGTGCATCGCTGCTGCCATCTCGCACGATGGTTTGCATTTCCAGCTGCGATCCGGCCTCCAGAGAAAGTGTGATCGGCGACTGTGCGAGGATCTCATCAGCCACATCTACCAGCATATTGCGGTCTAGGTCCATCCGCAAATCGAGCTGCTGTACAGGCAAATCGAAAGTAATCAGATCAAACAGCGAAGTCGAGCCCACCGCGCGCAGGATCAGTTCGCCGGCTCCTGGCGGATCAGGAATCAACTGGATCTCCTCGGTGACCGAGCCGAAAAACTGCCTAGGGAGAGGGATCGCGACCGGGAATTCCGGCGTCTCGACGATTTCCCACAAAGTCGTGCCTGTGTAGCTCAGTTCTACAGACGCCTCCGCCCCTGCCTCAACCTCGAACCGTACGGCCTGCGGCGTCGCTTCGGAAAAGGTCAAAACGGTGGTGTCTTCGAGGTCTTCATCTGCCTGATCGAGCTGGGAATCGCCGTTCAGATCCGCGGTCAGGTTCAAGACGACGGTCGAGATGGTGAAGGTGTGCTCGAAGCAGGTCGTCCCACCGAACGAAACCGCCATGTCGACAGTGCCAGGCTCGAGCGATTCGATTGCCAGCGTACCGCTGCCGTCAGACACGGCCAGCGCGCTCCCACCTGAAGGAAACTCCGCCAGTCCCGGATTCCCAGCAAACAGCTCAAAAACCGTTCCCGGCAGATCCGGCAATAGCGAATACTGGAATTCGAAAAGCACACCGGTGAGGACATCAGATTGGACGGTGACTTCCAGATCCACCACTGTCACGGTCGCAATGTCGCCCTCGACAGTGTTCAAAAACAACCGAATCGTATGATCCCCTTCTTCCGCGCTGGCCACAGTCGCGTCCAAAACAATCTCGTCGCGCCCATCACTGCCGTCTATGCTCAGTGTACTCAGTCCGCCCTTGAACTGTAGGCCTGGTCCTGACACGGTCGCGGTTGCAAGCAGACCTGATACCTGTGGCTTGAATGTCAGTGGAATGGTAAGCTCAGCCCCCTTGCAGGCTACGAACGGCCCGGCAGCGAGGTTGAGTTCTACCGCGGTCAGATTGATGCTTGAGACGGCAACATCATCGCGGTAGACTGTCAGCACGACGTCACTAAGTGCTGTGCTGGCCACCGTTGCAGTCACAGTGATCGGTTCGATCGAATCGCTGAGTGCCCCAGCGGGGATCACCAATTCGCTTTGCCCGTTGAGCAGGATGACAGGGGAGGAACTGCGCACGGTGATCACCTCGTCTCCGCTAGGCGCTGGGGTCACAGACAACGTAAACTCACTGTCCTCTCCCACGAGAACCGTCGGTGAACCAACAATCCCAGGGCCGGACAGGTGTGTACCGCGGACCGTGGCCACGCCACTGGTTACGGGCACCACCAGTTCGGGGCAGTCATGCCGGAGGCAGCTATCATCAAGATACACGTCAAATACGGCAAAGTAGCGCCCGGGCTCTGTGACCTCTGCCTCGATTACGGTGGTGTTGATCGTCCGTGCTGCGGCAACCTCCACCGTGCTCTCATCGTTAAGCACCTGAAACACGGTGCCCTCCACTCGCAAAGACTCAGCGGACGGCTTGTATTGGAAGGCCTCCGGGGCACGCTCCGGCCAGGTGATACTCACTGGAAGCTCCGCGATCTCGGAGACATCGAAGCGGAACGAGACCACCGCTGCTCCCCCTGCTGGCAAATCCACCGTTGCCGACTCCGCATACGCCTCCGACAGAACGATCAAGGCCGCTTCGCCCTCACAACTGAACGGACGGAAACTGCAATTTACGATCTCGAACTCTTGCGTTGATTCCACTGACGCTGGCTCGCATCCGCGACGCGCTTCCCGCGTGACGGTAAGCGTGTACGTTCCGCCCTGCTTTCCGCCGAATCGCACGAGATCGAGCTGCAACTCCGCGTCATGCTCCACGGCCAGCGGCACATTCACGTTCTGCGGCCCATTCAGCACTACGCTTGCCAGCGTTCCTACGGGAGCCAATGCGGCCGCATCGCGGCAATCCAGCCCGATCGCGCCGCCGTCATCCGTGGCACTGTCCAGAACCACGGTCGCGACCGAGCCACGATTAAAGAGAGTCCGCTCCGGCACTGCAGGGACCGCCACTAGCGCGCCCGCGGTTCCGCCATTTGCCTCACAAGATACGGTGCAGCCCACGGCTCGCGCCTGACCTGGAAATGCGGCCAACACATACTCACCGCCCTGCGCAATACCGCGACCTGCGCTCAGGGTGAGTC